>JALOTR010000311.1 GCA_025457805.1 Akkermansiaceae bacterium
GGGGCGCTCGATCCATTTCGATGGGGCGAGGGCGGGGAGTCAGGTGAAGATGGCGAAGGAGAAGAATAGGACGCAGTCCCAGATGGTGTCTCGGAAGATTCAGTAAACATTGCGCTCGCCGGGCGCGGCTCGACGTGCACGATCTCCGCGTCCTTGTTTTGTCTTAATTTGTCATGAAAGCGCTTGTGAAATCGAAGGCCGAGCCCGGTTTGTGGCTCGAGGATGTGCCGGAGCCCGAGGTGGGGCCTACGGATGTGTTGATCAAGGTGAAGAAAACCTCGATCTGTGGAACGGATGTCCACATTTGGAAATGGGATGCCTGGGCGCAGCGGACGATTCCTGTGCCGATGCACGTGGGCCATGAATTTTGCGGTGTGGTGGAGGCGGTGGGATCCGGAGTCACGGATGTGGTGCCGGGCGAACTGGTTTCCGGCGAAGGCCACATCGTGTGCGGTCGTTGCCGGAACTGCCTCGCAGGACGCCGCCATCTGTGCCCGAACACGCTGGGCGTGGGCGTTAACCGCCCGGGGGCCTTCGCGGAGTATCTCTCCATTCCCAGCCAGAATGTTTACAAGGTGGATCCCTCCATCCCCGAGGAGGTGATTTCCACCTTCGATCCACTTGGAAATGCGGTCCACACCGCGCTTTCGTGGGATCTGGTGGCGGAGGATGTCCTGATCACCGGCGCGGGACCCATCGGCTGCATGGCGGCTGCCGTGTGCCGCTTCGCCGGAGCCCGCCATGTGGTGGTGACCGATGTCAATCCTTACCGACTCGAACTCGCCGCCAAACTCGGTGCCACCCGCACCGTCGATGTCTCGAAGGAAAATCTAACAACCGTGAAACACGAACTCGGCATGAAGGAGGGCTTCGACATCGCCCTGGAAATGTCCGGCCATCCTTCCGGCCTCACCGACATCCTCGAACACAGCTCGAATGGCGCGAAGATTTCCCTGTTAGGAATTTTTCCCGACAAAGTCGCCATCGATTGGGACAAAGTCATCTTCAAAGGCCTCATCCTCAAAGGGATCTACGGCCGGGAAATGTTCGAGACTTGGTACAAAATGAGCAGCATGATCCGTGCTGGCCTGGATATCTCTCCGGTGATCACCCACCGGTATCACTACACGGAATTCGAAAAAGGCTTTGAAATGATGATGTCGGGGAAATCCGGGAAAATCGTTCTGGATTGGACAGGTTGATCGCAACCATCATGTCGCGGGCCACATATTGAAGCAGCACCCAAGCATTTTCCCATCACCCGCCATGGCATCCTCCTTTCTCCCGAAACCATTCAGTCACCACTACGAAATCGCACCGGAATACGCCAAAAGCGCCGTCTATTTCTCCTGCGAGTTCGCCATCGACCAAATCTACAAAATCTACTCCGGCGGACTCGGTTTCCTCGCTGGCTCGCACATGCGCTCTGCGGCCGACCTCAAGCAGAACCTTTGTGGCATCGGCATTCTCTGGACCTACGGATACTACAATCAGGCCCGTGGTGAGGATCGGGAACTGGCAGTGCAATTCCGGAAAAAGGAATACGCCTTCCTTCAGGACACCGGCATCCGCTTCACCGTGCCCGTCCATGGCCACCCGGTGTGGGTGAAGGCGATGTTCCTTCCGGGCGACATTTTCGGCACCGTGCCGATGTTCTTCCTCAGCACCGATGTGGAGGAAAACGATTCGCTCTCCCGCGCCATCACGCATCGCCTCTACGATCAGGACCACCTCCGCCGCATCGCCCAATACATCATTCTCGGTGCGGGCGGAGCGCGATTGTTGGATGAACTCGGAGTCGATCCCGAAATCTGGCATCTCAATGAGGCCCACGGCCTTTCCGCCGCCTTCCACCTCTACGAAAAGCATCACAGCCTGGAGGAGGTGAAAAAACGCCTCATCTTCACCACCCACACGCCAGAAGAAGCAGGCAACGAGCGCCATGGTTTCAACCTGCTGCGCGACTTCTCCTTCTTTGGCGGCGTGCCTGAGGAGGAAGTCCGGGAAATCACCGGCATCCATGGCGATGAGTTCAACCACTCTCTCGCCGCGCTCCGCCTGGCGCGCATTGCCAACGGCGTCTCCAAACTCCACGGCGAGGTTTCCCGCCAGATGTGGAAGGAATACCCCGGAATTTGCGAGATTACCCACGTCACCAACGCCCAGAACAAAAAATACTGGGTGGACCACGGCCTCGAACACGCCCGCATCCAGAACGACCCCGTCGAGCTCGGCCACCGCAAGCGCGAACTCAAGGAGCGCCTGTTCCGCGTGGTGGCGGACCAGACAGGCAAGCTTTTCCGACCGGACGTGCTCACCATCGTCTGGGCTCGCCGTTTCGCCGGATACAAGCGGCCGGACCTCATCACCCGGGAAATCCAGTTGTTCCGCGACTTGCTCAACAACTCGAAATACCCCGTCCAGGTCATTTGGGCCGGCAAGCCCTACCCCTTCGACTACGGTGCCATTGAGACCTTCAACCACCTCATCCGTCTCACCCGGGATTACCCGAATGCCACGGTGCTGGTCGGCTACGAACTCGAGCTTTCCCGCTTCCTCAAAAACGGCTCGGACATCTGGCTGAACAACCCGGTCGTCACCCGCGAGGCCTCCGGGACCTCCGGCATGACCGCCGCCATGAACGCCTCCGTCAACCTCTCCACCTTCGATGGCTGGGTCTGCGAATTCGCCAAAGACGGGGAAAATTCCTTCATCATCCCCGAGGCCGACCGCTCCCTGAGCCCCGAGGACCGCGACCGCCACGACCTCCACGGTTTCTACGACGTGCTCCACAAAAAGGTCCTGCCGACCTACTACGACCGCCCGGACGAGTGGAAACGCATCGTTTTCAACTCCATGAACGACGTCGTCCCCTTCTTCGATGCCGATCGCATGGCGGACGAATACTACAAAAAGATCTACGCCTGACCCCACCCCTGACGGCCTCGAAAAAAATCTCAAAATTTTTTGAACGAGGCCCGCACCCAGAGGTCAAACCCCCTCGAAGACCGTACGCAAGTTCGCGTTTTCATGTAAGGGTGAACAGCAGTTGTCAGCCTCATTAACATGGCGGATCAAACCGCTGGTGTGTTGAAGTTGTTCAGCTTGGCCGTCGGGGTGGGTGCCCCGGCGGCCTCTTTTTTTCTGGGGGATGGGCACGTTGCCCAAAGGAGGAGGGACCTTTTGTCCCTCGTTTCATCGGACCTGAATTCTGAAAATGCGGCAAGGAGCGGGTTCATTCTGAACCCTGTTTCAAGCGGACATGTTGTCCGCCGAATTGAGGCCGGCGGACAACATGTCCGCCAGAAACGGTTGTCACCATGACGACGCTCCTCAGTTTTCAAAAATGGATGATGCCGCGTTGGAGGGCGAGGGTGATGCAAAGGGACGGACCTTTTGTCATGCAAAGGGACGGACCTTTTGTCATGTTTTGTCATGTCCCGGATTCCAAGTTCGTGAGTTTCTTCTCCAAAGCACATCACCTCATTTGCCAATCAAGGACCGGACGGCAGCATCCTGAGTTCCAAACTCCGGATCAACCGCCAGTTGGCGGGGAGTCCTTCCGAGACGGTTTGTCGCTTCAGGGTCTGCACCCGCAGCGATCAGGATGCGGACCAACTCTGCATTCGGTCGGACCTCACGGGAAACAGCGAGATGTAATGCCGTATCCCCATTCGCATCGGTCTGGGCAAGCATCTTTCCGACAAGCTCTGGCCGTTTTGCTGCCGCATGATCCAGCATGAGTTTCACAAGCGCATGACTTCCACCGAGTGAAGCGAGTTGAAAAGAGGATCGCTTGAGTCCCGCATCCGAACATGGATCCATCGGCGATGCTCCTTTTTGCATCAGCAAATCCACCACCTCGATCGATCCACTCCATGCCGCTGAATGAAGTGGCATCCACCCGGACTGGACTCCCACATGATCCGCCAACTGCCATTGGATGTCCGCTCCCGACTCCAACAGCCATCGGCACATCAGGGTGTTTCCATGCAATGCGGCCGCATGAAGAGAGGTTTCGCGGTAGATCGGCGCAATCTGGTCCACCGGACAACCTGCATCCACCAACGCCTTCGCCACATGCAGATTTCCTTCCCGTGCAGCTGCCACCAGCGCAGCGCCCACCGTTCTGGGCACCCCACGAAACAGGCGGCTTTCGTTCGATTGCATGTCAAGCTTCGCTCCTTTTTCCAAGAACCTCCGCAGCAGGGGCAGATTGCCTTGAACCGCCGTTTGCCGCAGTGGATTGACCAGACCCGAAACCGGCAGATTGGGGTCCGCGCCGCGGTTGAGCAATTCCTCCGCCAATTCACTCCTCTGAAGGGCCAAGGCACGGATCAGTGGAGTATGCTGCTTCACCGGACTGATCGCATTGATATCAGCGCCACGCCCGACCAGCGTTTTCACCACTTCAATATGCCCCTGCTGGACTGCTCCATGAAGCGCGGTTCCAAAGTCCATCCGCTTGTCGCCGTCGTTGATTTCAGGCGAAGAAATGGCAGGATCCCCGCCTCGATCCAGCAGCGTCGAAACGACCGAAGGCCTCCCATGCCAGGCGGCAATAAACAAGGGTGTCACTTTCCTCAAATCCAACGCATTCACATTTGCTCCCCGATCCAAAAGGAATCGAACCGTGGCAACATCACCATACTCGGCAGCATACATCAGGGGAGTGTAGTTGAGTGAATCGCGTTCCCTCAGATCAACCTCGATTCCATGGTCCAAAAGAAACGCCAGTGACTGCGTGCGGTTCCGCTTGGCCAGCCTGCACGGGATTTTCAATGCCGCCACCGCGTCCGGCTGATTTGTCAGGATCTTCCTGAGAAACTCGATCTCTGCATCTTCAATTGTCGTGGAGGAAACCGGGTGGGATCTGATGAATTTGAAGGGATC
>JALOTR010000312.1 GCA_025457805.1 Akkermansiaceae bacterium
GAAACCAGCGGCATTCGGTTGTGCTCACCAGCGCCAGCAAGGATGGAGCCATTCATTCCAGCGCCATGGCCTTCTTCGGCCTCGTTGCCGTGCGCGGTTCCTCATCCCGCCGCGCGGTCGCCGCCCTCATCTGCATGAAGCGCGCGCTCAAGGAGGGATTTGATATCTGCATCACGCCGGATGGACCACGCGGGCCAAGATATAGTTTTCACGCCGGCGTCATCAAACTCGCCGAGTCCGCCGCCGCGCCGATCATTCCCATCCACGCCCGCTATGCTTCCGCCTGGCGCATCAAGACATGGGACCGCCTCGTTATCCCCAAACCCTTCAGCCGGGTCACCCTCACCTTTGATCCGCTGATCGTCATTCCCCCGCGCCTCAGCGAGACCGACTTCGAATCCCACCGCCAGACCCTGCATGACATCCTGCTGCGGGGAGTGGACGACCTCTCACCCCAGGATCCCACACCTTCCAACCCATGAACACACCCCTCATCATCGATGGCAAAGCCGTGGCCGCCGCCGTGCTCGAAGAATGCCGCGTCGAAGCCGCCGCCCTAACAGAAAAAGGCATCACTCCCGGCCTCGCCGTGGTCGTCGTGGGGGATGATCCGGCATCCAAGGTCTATGTCGGTTCCAAGGCCCGCACCTGTGCCGATCTTGGATTCCACTCGGTAAAAATCGAACTGCCCACCGAGACCACCCAAGAGGAATTGTTGGAAGTCGTGCGCAAGCTCAATGCCGACCCCGCCGTGCATGGCATCCTCGTGCAATCGCCGCCGCCCAAGCACATCAACGAAGAGGAAATCATCCGCGCCATCGATCCGCGCAAGGATGTCGATGGATTCCATCCGGAAAATGTCGCCAAACTTGCGCTGGAAGATCCCACCGGATTTGTCCCCTGCACCCCGGCGGGCTGCATGAAATTACTCGAAGTTTCCGGCATCGATACCAACGGCGCGGAAGCCGTGGTCATCGGCCGCAGCATGATCGTCGGCAAGCCGATGGCACTGCTTCTGGTTTCCAAAAACTCCAACGCCACCGTCACCATCGCCCACTCGCGCTCCAAGGATCTGCCTGGCATCTGCCGTCGTGCGGACATCCTCATCGCCGCCGTCGGCCGCCCGGACATGGTCAAGGCGGATTGGGTGAAACCCGGCGCTGTCGTCATCGATGTGGGCATCAACCGCGTGGAAGACAGCAGCAAGAAATCCGGCTACCGCCTCACTGGCGATGTCGCCTACGATGAAGTCGCCCCGAAGTGCGCCGCCATCACCCCCGTCCCCGGCGGCGTCGGCCCCATGACCATCGCCATGCTCATGAAAAACACCCTCCAAGCCGCCAGACAAATCTCAAACTCCAAGCTCTAAGCTCCAAGCTCCCCGCTCCCTGCTCCAAGCTCCCCTCATGAAACTCGTCAAACTCCTTGCCAATCTCGGCTACGGCTCGCGCAAGGAAGTGCAGCGCATGATCAAGTCCGGAGCCGTCACCGATGACGAAGGGCACGTGCTCGGTGAGGGAAATCTGCCTCCCCATGAAAAGATCCGCATCCGTGGCGAGGAACTCGACCCGCCATCGCCGCTGACCCTCATCCTCAACAAGCCGGATGGTTATACCTGCAGCACGGACGATGCGGGAGATACCATCTACGATCTGCTTCCCACACGTTTCGCCTGCCGCAATCCCGGCCTCAATCCGATCGGACGTCTCGACAAGGACACCACCGGCCTGCTACTTCTAACAGATGATGGCAAGTTGCTGCATCGCATCATCCACCCCAAGTCGCATTGCCTCAAAGTCTATCATGCCGTGTTGGATCGGCCGCTCGAAGGGCATGAGGCAGGACTCTTCGCCTCCGGCGAATTGTTGCTGAATGGCGAGACTAAACCTTTGCTGCCCGCCGGTTTTGAAGCTTTGAGTGAAAAGGAAGCGCTCATCACCCTCCACGAAGGCCGCTATCACCAAGTGCGCCGCATGTTCGCCGCCGCAGGCAACCACGTCTTGCAACTCAAGCGCCTCTCCATCGGCGGCCTCCAACTCCCTGCAGAGCTCGAAGAAGGCGAATGGCGCGAGCTGCGGCCCGAGGAACTCGAAGCCGTGTTTGAAAAACCCTAAGGAGCAGCGACCTTATTGTCGCTTCTTCCGGCTAACTCCCTGATGAAAAGGGGGACAATAAGGTCCCCGCTCCTAAGGGGTTCTATCAGGGTCCTTCCAGATGCTTTTGAAAAAACGAGGCAAGCGGCCCCACAATGGCTTCATGGACCTCGTGTGGATGGCGGTTTCCGGTTCGGGAAATCCACGGCAGGGGGCTGTAGAACAGGCGGTCTGTGAAGGAGAGATGGGTCGTGCCTTGCAAAATATGGCGCGCTCTATCGGACCCTTTCATGGATTGGAGGATCCTTTGCTCGGCTTTTCTCACCATCGCCATTTCGGCATTTTCCTGCGGGCTGGGTTTCTCCAGCAACCATGGCGGCATTTCCTGATCGAAGAAAAGAAAGGGTCCGCGCGGTTCCCCTACATCGAGGTGCAGGCCGTCTTGATTCGCCCCGGCGACGAAGTCCGGATGGCTGGCACAAAGATGGAGGGCGGTGCTTCCGCCAAAGGAGAAGCCGAAGACTCCCATTCTCGACCAACGGGCGGTCTCACCCAGGTCCCCGATGAGACGACCTGCCAAGGCGGCCCGCGTGCGTTCGATTTGCCGGGTCCGGTCCGCCATGAGACGGCGGGCCTCGTTTTCGAACGAAGCAATGGCAGCCGCCGAAGAAAAATCCGGCATGGTGGGCAGGGTGCCGGGGAACGATTTGCCATTCCGATAGTTGATCTGTCTGGCCTGGCCTGGATGATCGACTGCCACGATCACGAAGCCCCGGCTGGCGAGTGCCAGCACTTGGGCGACATTTTCATTCCGGTGACCCAGCCAGCCGTGCTCGTAGAAAATCACCGGCCAAGGTTCCGTGCCAGACGCCACGGGAGCATCCACCGTCGCCTTGATTCTGGCGGCAGCGATCCGGTGAAAGGGGAATGACGGCGCGAGGGTCACATCGGGCAGCCAGCGTGCCACCAATCCGGCAGAGTGGCGGGAAGGATACCAGACCTGAGCGACGAGCGGCGGATCCACCGGTCCACCCTGAGGGATCTCCACGATGCGGGTGCCAACTTGGAAGCGTCCACCCGTTTCCGGAAGCTCCGGCACCGGAAAGACCCCATACAGAACCGCGCCACCCATGGCCGCCCCACCTGCCGCAAGCCGACCCAAACAGGAAAGTCGGCGATTCCTGTTTCCAACCAAAAACAGCATCCCCGCTCCGGCTGCAGGCACCGCAAGCAAGGCTCCTGCGGTCCCGAAGATCCATGCCCCAAACAGCGCCAGAAGTGTGGCGAATCCCAGATTGTGCGCCAAGCCAGGCCTTGCAAACGCAGCAAGGCCCACTGCAAGGACAGGCAGCCACTCCAGGTGAGGAATTACAGGCAGGTTCAAGGATAAGGGGGGCGGGATCACACTGCCGACGTGGGATAGCGGATTCCTCGAGGTGCGGCGACCTTATTGTGGTGATCCCAATAAGGAGTGGCGACCTTACTGTCGCCTCTTCAGGATTCAGGTCCACTGAAACGAGGGACAATAAGGTCCCTCCTCCCTATAAAAAACGCCCGCCGGCGCAGAGGCCGGCGGACGCAGTGATATATCAGGCTGGCTTATTTGCAGCCTTCGCAGGTGGAGCAATCGCAGGTGCTGCAATTGCCACACTCGCAGGTGCAGGTATCGCAGGATCCGCAGCACTCGGAAGTGGCGGAAACGGGCAATACTGCGGTGGCCACGATGGACCAAGCGATGAGTAGTGTTTTCATAATGAAGTATCTATCAGAATTCAAATCGTGAAATCCCGGCGGCTTCAGTTGAAGCACTCCGGGCCAACATGGATTGATGACTGATACTTCGGCGGCGGAACGAGTGGCTTCTCGTGACGGGCGGATGCGGTCCGCAAAAAGGTGGGAATCTCCTGTGGCACGGGGGCCTGAAGGGCAGGCGCCTCGGAATGCCAGACGGTTGCGATGAAGGGCGCAAGCGGTCGCACGCAACAAGCCCCGCCCATGTCGCAGTCGTTGTCCGGACATCCCGAATGGGATGGATCCTCCGAATCGCCACCACAGCAGCAGCTGGGTGCGGCAGCAGGCAGAACCCGACCCGCGCCACTCAGCGATGCCGGGAGCACCGTGAGGAACAGGAGCAAGGATATGAAAACCCGCCAGTTCATGGGGAGAGAATGGACTCGCGAAATGGAATGTCAAACCGCCATTGAGGAGTGGCGACCTTACTGTCGCTTCTTGCCCTGAGGAGGGGCGACCTTACTGTCGCCTCTTCATAAGGGGTGAGGAAGGGGGACAGTAAGGTCCCCACTCCTCAGGGAAGAGGGGACAATAAGGTCCCCGCTCCTTACTTCTTTTCGCCACAGGCGCAGATCCACTCGGGATTGCTGCAGGGAGCGCAGATTTTCAGGTTGTAGTGCAAGCGGGCGGTGATGGGTTTGGCGGTTCCGCTTTCCTTGTATTGGAGAATGAGCCACTCGCCGTCTTGAGGAGCGGTGAGGGTGAAGCCGGATTCGGTCTTGGTTGCTTCGAGTTTCACGGGCTTGTCACGGGTGCCGGCGGTGGCGGTGAGGGTCTGAGCCTCGACCTTCACGGGCTTCATGTCCTTGTCGAGAAGGGCGATGTGGAGTTTGCCCTCCTTGGCGGTGACTTCACCGTGCAGGGTCTCGTTGGTGCTGAATTCAAGGATGCGGCCTTTGTTGGGGCCGAGTTCGATGCCTTCATGGCCGAAGGCAAAGCTGGCGGTGAGGGCAAGGAGCAGGGTGCTGAGCTTGGTTTTCATGTCAGTTATCAGTTATGGATTCTTT
>JALOTR010000313.1 GCA_025457805.1 Akkermansiaceae bacterium
ACGGTGATGCTGGATGTGTATGATGCCTCGGCGCTGCCTGACGTGACGCTTGTCGGAAGCACCACCTTCGAGTTGCCCAAAGGACTGTCCGTCACAGCGAAGGGCCTGCTGTGGCCACGCCCGGAGCGCCCGTCCATCGTGCTCGATGCGGTGCCCACCTTCCGCTTCTGGTGGGGTGGACCTGTGATTCTGGATCGTCCCGTTCTCCAAACCACGCTCAAGGCCGCACTCGCGCCACGGCTCTCGATTCTGCCCTACCCGCAACCTGAACGTTTTCCCTACTGGCGGGAGAAATTGGCTCCGCGGATCGTGGTTTTTGATGTCACGGACCCAACCGCCCCGTTGGCCATTTCAAACTCCGCCATCGGCACGGACGAGACGATTCCCAACGGCGTGATCGAGGCCGCAGACGGCCTGGTCGTGGTGGGCGCGGGGAATTGGAAAAGCGAATTCAATGGAATCGCCTATCCAGTTGGCACGGCGGCGCAGTCGGTCCACGTGATCGAAGTCCCGGCGTCCGGCAGCCCCATCGTGAGACCGGGCATCGATCTGCCGGGCGAGTTGTTTGCGGTGACGGAACTCGACCAGCGCGGCTTCCTCGCCTTTACGCGGAATTCCTGGAGCGATGAGGCACCCTCGATCACGGTGAGCGCTTGCGATGGATACGACGCCTATGAAATCAGCTCGCTGGAGGACTCCGCAGGAGCTGTGACGGCTGCGGCGGGTCGGCGCTTGTTCTTCGCGAAAGCCGGCAGCATCGCCCGCTACCGGCTCAACAACGACGGCACCTGGGCCACCCAGCCGCGGGTATCCGTGGGCTGGCGTCCGGGCAATCTGCGGGTTGTGGATGGTGTGCTGATCGCCAGCGATTGGCGCAGGGTGTTCGCCATCGATGCCGATGCTGCCACTGGCGGCAAGTCGTGGTTCTTCCCCACTTGGGGGCTCGATGCCCAACGCATCAGCGTGGCGCAGGATGGCGATCTGCTGGTGCCCTTCGGCGAATATGGGGCGGAACGCCTCGATCGGTAAGCGGGCGCTGCTTTTCAAACAGGGGGCGGGATTTCATTTCCGGAAAATCCCACTGCCCGGGCTTGTCAAGTGGTGGGAATTCGGGATGGTTCCTGCCACATGATGTCTTTCGGTTCACTGGAACGCCGCTTCGGCTGGCTGTCATTTCCCGGATTCCTCCGGTATTATATCATCCTGTTCGCCATGGTGTATGTGCTGCAGGTGTTCCGGCCGGAAATGGTGCCGCTGATGGCCTTCGATCCCGAACGGATTCTGAAGGGCGAGGTGTGGAGATTGATCACCTTCCTGTTCTCTCCGGCCAATGTGACAGGTTTCGGTGCCATGGGCGCGGTATTCCTGTTCTTTACCGTGATGCTCAACTTCATGATCAGCGACTCGCTGGAAAACGCCTGGGGTGTTTTCAAAACCTCGCTGTTCTTCTATGCAGGGATGCTGTTTCTCATCGTGGCGAGTTGGCTGTTTCCCTCAGCCTCGGGGATTGCAGGCTATGTGTTTGTTTCCTCGGCGTTTCTGGCCTTTGCCACGCTGTTTCCGATGGTGGAACTGCTGCTGCTTTTCATCATCCCCGTGCAGGTTCGTTTCTTCGGATGGTTTCTGGGGGCCTATCTTGCTTTCATCGGGCTCTCAGGCGCTGCCATGGGCGTCATGGTGCTTGCCGGCGTCGCCAACTACCTCTTGTGGGCGGGCATCCCGGCAATCCGCGGCACCGCCCGGGTCATGGAGGCGTCGAAACGCCGACGCCGCTTCAAGGCCGCCATCGATGACCGGGAGGACGCTTTCCACACTTGCGCTTCCTGCGATCGCACGGACCTCAGCGATCCCGGGCTGGAATTCCGCGTCGGCAAGGATGGCCGCGAATACTGCGTGGACCACCTGCGCGACAACTGAGCTGCTTCACAGAATTTCCTTCACGAAGGATTCCTTGCGGAAAATGGAAAAGGCATCCGGCTCTTCGCCCGTGCCGATGAATCGCGGCGTGATGCCCAGTTGGTCCTGGATCGTGACGGCGATGCCGCCCTTGCCGGAGCCATCCAGCTTGGTGACGATCAAACCGTCCAAGGGGCTCGCCTTGTGGAATTCCTTGGCTTGCTGGAGCGCATTCGAGCCGGTCGTGGCATCCACTACCAGCAAGGTCAGGTGGGGCGCGGTCTCATCCTGCTTGGCAATCGTCCGGCGGATTTTGCCCAACTCCTCCATCAAATTGTGTCGCGTGTGGATGCGGCCGGCGGTGTCGCAAATGAGAAACTGAGCCCCGGCAGCGATGGCCTTCTGGTGGGCATGGAAACAAACCGAGGACGGGTCGGCATTCGGGTTTCCCTTCACCACCGGAATGTCCAGGCGATCGCCCCAGCGCTGGAGCTGCTCGACGGCAGCCGCACGGAAGGTGTCCGCAGCGGCAAGCACCACGGAGCGGCCGCGGTTTTTCAACCAAAGCCCGAGTTTGGCGGAAGATGTGGTTTTCCCCGTGCCGTTCACGCCCACCACGAGAATGACGAAGGGTTTCCCATCGCGCCGCGGTTCGGGCGGAAGCGTGTCATCGGGCAAGCGGTCGGACAGGTGGCGGCGGGTCACTTCCACGACATCGTCGGCATTCACTTCCCGGCCAAGTCCGCGCAGCTCATCGATGATTTCCGTCGTCAGGCGGATGCCCAGATCCGAACTCACGAGATCGGCCTCAAGGTCGTCCCAGTCGATTTCCGCACGATTGGTGATCTTGTTGAAAAGGGATTTGAAAAAGCCTGCCATGGGTGGGCGCGGAGGATGGACCGGCCGGCGGAAAGAGCAAAGTGCAAACCGCAGAAGATCCTGAGTGCCCAGCCAAGGGCACCGGCAGCGCCCCCGCCCCCGGGCACGGGCAGGGTAATCAAGCCAGGGAATTTTCAACCGCAGATGGACCCGGATTTCCGCAGATGAAAGAGGGATGATGCCCGAACCATTGGGAAGGGAACCGAATCGTGCCCTGATCATGAGAATCACTCCGTGGTTTCATCCATTTCCGCGTTCATCTGCGTTCATCCGCGGTTCATTTGTTCTTTATCGGAGTCCGTGATCCCTAGCTTGATTGCCGTGCATTCCTGGGCCTGATTCCAAGCTTGCAAGCAGGAGCACCACTGCTAGCCTCGCCTTCGACAAACGCCCCACATGGGGTCGGGCGTCACAAGCAACAACCACATCTGATAAACACTATGAAAATCGCCAAACTTGCCATCGCCGCCGCTGCCGTTTCGCTCCTCGCCGCTTCCTGCTGCCCGAGCTCGGCTCCCGCTCCTGCTCCCGCTCCGATGACTTCCTCCAAGTAATCGCCAAATCTCAAAAAAAAGCCCGGCTCCTCCTCGTGGGGAACCGGGCTTTTTTGTTCTCAAAATTTCTCCAAGCTCCCTGCTCCACGCTCCCCGCTCCGCCCCCCCCTCAGCGCATCAGCGCCATGGCCGACCAGAGCATCGGAGCCTGCCCGTGGAGGTCGCCCGCAGTCCGCGGCCGGGCATCGTAGTAGGGCTCGTCGAAGCCCTTGTTGGTGCCCACGCAGACTTCCTTGAGGTTTGCCTTTTCGTCCAGTTGGTCCACCAAGGCGAGCCATGCCTTGCGCGCCGCAGGGCCATAGGTCGCGGCATCCAGCCAGCCGTTTTTCACCCCGGTGATCATGCCGAACGCAAACATCGCCGAGCCCGAGGTTTCCGGCCAGGAAGCTGGCTTGTCGATCAACTGCCGCCACAAGCCACCCTCGGCCTGATATTCCAGAAGTCCCTTCATCATCTTCCGGTATCCCGCCAGAATCCGCGCGCGCTGAGGATGGCTCTCCGGCAGGTCAAGCAAGAGTTCCGCCGCACCTGCCGCCATCCAGCCGTTGCCCCGACCCCAGTAAAAATGCGAGTTTTCCCCGTGGAAAAACAGGCCGTTTTCCTTCTGCAGGCGATCCAGATACGAACTCATCGCCAGCGCCGCCCGATCCAGATACTTCACATCCTTCGTCGCCCGGAAGGCCTGCACCTGCACCGCCGGAATCATATACATGTCATCAATCCAATACCGCGCCTCCGTCGTGATCCCGTCCGGAGTGGTCGTCGCCCATTGTGCGTCCGCCATTTTCAAGCCCAGCTCCAGGCAGCGCTTGTCCTGATTGATGCGGTGAATCTCCAGTGGCAACATACCGAACACCCGATAATCCACATGTGCACTCGGATTGATGGCCTTCGCGCCTTCGTCTGTTAGATATAACTCGAATTTTGCGATCAGCTTGTCCAACAAGTCCTTGTCCTTGATCAGATCCGCCACCACCAACGAGCCATACCAAGTGATCACCTCCGGATAAATCACCCCCTCGCGCACCTTTTTCGGATCCGTCTGATACCGGAACTGGCGGGGCAGGAAATTCTCCGCCACCCGCTTGCCCACCACTGCCGGAGATTTCCCCTCAGGCCAATCCGAGAAATAAGCCTCACCCCGATCAGCAGCGGCGAGCGGGTTAATCAAAGCAGCTGCAACGGCGGCAGAAATGGCAAGAAAACGGCAATTGGGAATCAGGGAGTGGATGATGGATTTCATGGATGGGAAAAATCAAATGAGGAGTTTTTATCTAACAGGATGGTGGAAACATATCATTCGGCCAGGCTCATTTCGCGGCCGAAACCGTCACTTGGATCGGCGATGCAAGGGCTCTGGCGTATTCCGCCACATGGGTGTTCCATGCCTCCGCCGTGGTGAAAAGCCCAGCCTTGTCCCAGCAGAATCCCGCCCACCAGGTGGCAGTTGGCGCACCGGATGAATCCGGCGAGGAGCGGGTCACCAGCAAATGATTCAAGGCATCCTCCGCCTGTTTTTCAAGTGCGGCAGGCGGCAGGATCATCGCCAAACCCTGCTGGC
>JALOTR010000314.1 GCA_025457805.1 Akkermansiaceae bacterium
GCATCCGCTTCAACCCAACTGATTTGAGCCCAGTTCCGCCATTGCACCCTGCCGTCATGATCCGCAGCATACCCCGCGATCGCCACCCCCCATGACCTCACCTGCTGCAGACATTGATTCCGCTGCGCGTTGGCCCGCATGTTTTTGGAAACCGGGATTCCGATTGCCACCAAAACGACAATGATCACCATGACGACCAGTAGCTCCATGAGGGAGAAGCCCGCTGGTAAACGGCGAAGGAGTGACTTGGGTTTCATCTGCATGTTGGGGAAGTTGCCCTGATGCCGCACCCCTGCCAACTAGCTCAATCGGGGGATAACCCGATTGGGTATGTCCGCCGCAAAATGTGCACAGCGTGCGATGCCGAAATCGCAGGAAAATCCGCGCATCCTTCCAGATGGGATGCGGAGCGCGATCCCGGCCGTCCCGGCAGTCTCAGACTGAAACCGCACAGTCTGCATGACCGCTACCATTTCCATTTCCATCTTCCACCAATGGCTGCTGGCCGATCCGGCAAGCAAGGCCTCCGCCTGTGCGATTATTCTTCATGGCATCGACACCGGCGGGGCCGAACAAGTCATTCAGGAAATCGCCGAATACCTCAATGAATACGATGATGACGGCGACGGTCGCTGGCTTCCCGCGACACGGGAACTGGTTGAAAAGATCGCCCGGGACCCCAACCACCGCCGACTGCTCGGGATGGACGAGGCGGCACCGTATCCGCTCGGGAATGCGGAGGACGAGTTCCAGAAAACCATCGCCGCCCTCGGCCGACGCGGCCATGTCGTGTTCAAGTCGCCGGGTGTGTCCGAAGAAGAACTCGATCTTGAGGGAGCCTTCCACGCCGGCATCGGAGACGCGATCCGCATCCCGGAGCCCTGCCACGTCATCCTCAATCCCGCGCTGATCGACCAGAAATGCATCTCCCACATTGTCGGGGATGTCTTTCTGGAATGGCTGCATTGCGAAATGAGACGCAGTTCGCCCATTCAGGACATCCGATAATCCATGCGCGCCCTTTGAGAGATCCCGCAGAGCCACCCTTCCGAATCACTGTTCTCCTCAAGCACCCTCCCGATGAACGTCCTCGCCCTCACCATTCTGGTGTCATCCTGCCTCGCCGGCATCTTCATCGCCTGCTTTGCGATGGAAATCCGCCGTGCCCGGCGCACCAGCCCGGAGCGCGATTCGCTTCTCCCACTCGACCTCGAAAACCCAGTTCCAACTCCACCTTCCGCCCCGGCCGAAACCATTCTCTAACCCCATCGCCATGACCACCTCAATCACCTACGACGACAAGTCCGTCCGCCGTTTCATGATCGCCTCCATCTTCTGGGGCATTGTCGGAATGCTCGTCGGCGTCATCATTGCCCTCCAGCTTTCGCGCTGGGAAATGAACGGGAAATTTCTCGAAGCCCTCACCTTTGGAGCGATCAAGTCGGATGGTATTTCCTTCCTCACCTTCGGCCGGCTTCGTCCTCTGCATACCAATGCCGTGATCTTCGCCTTTGTGGGGAACATGATGTTCGCCGGTGTGTATTACTCCACGCAGCGTCTATGCAAATGCCGGATGGCGTCGGATCTGTTATCGACGATCCATTTCTGGGGCTGGCAGTTGATCATCGTCGCCGCCGCCATCACGCTGCCCATGGGCTTCACCCGCGGCAAGGAATATGCGGAGCTCATCTGGCCCATCAACATCGCCGTGGTCCTGATTTGGGTGGTGTTTTCCGTGAACTTCCTCTGGACCCTCGCCAAGCGCAATGAGCCGAGTCTCTACGTCGCGCTTTGGTTTTATATCTCCACCATCGTGACGGTGGCGATGTTGTATATCGTCAACCACCTTTCGCTGCCCACCTCCTTTACCCACTCTTATCCCATCTTCGGCGGCCTTCAGGATGGCTTGGTGCAATGGTGGTATGGCCACAACGCCGTCGCCTTCTTCCTCACCACGCCCATTCTCGGGATCATGTATTACTTCCTGCCGAAAGCGGCGAACCGCCCGGTTTATTCCTACCGGCTCTCCATCGTCCACTTCTGGTCACTCGTCTTCATCTATATCTGGGCAGGTCCCCACCACTTGCTCAATACCGACCTGCCACGCTGGTTGCAGATGCTCGGCATGTTGTTCTCGCTCATGCTCTGGGCTCCTTCATGGGGCGGCATGCTCAATGGTTTGCTCACCTTGCGTGGTGCCTGGGACAAGCTCCGCACGGATCCGGTGATCAAGTTCTTCGCCGCAGGTGTCACATTCTATGGTATGGCGACCTTTGAAGGCCCACTGCTTTCCATTCGTGCTGTCAATGCGCTCTCGCACTACACGGACTGGACCATCGGTCACGTGCACTCCGGTGCCTTGGGCTGGAACGGCTTCATGGCCGCCGGCATGTTCTACTGGCTCGCTCCCCGTCTCTGGAAAACCCAACTCTGGTCCAAGGCACTCGCCAACATGCACTTCTGGATCGGCACCGTCGGCATCCTGCTCTACGTCGCCGCCCTCTGGTGTGCCGGCATCATGCAAGGCCTCATGCTCAACCAGGTCAACGAAGGTGGCACCACCCTCAAGTATGAGTTCATCGAGACTCTCAACGATATCCAGATCTTCTACTGGCTCCGCTCCATCGGCGGCACCTTCTATCTGCTGGGCTTCATCCTCTGCGCCATCAACATCTGGAAAACCGCACGCTCCGGCGTCCCCCATGACGAGGTGGTGGAAGTCACCTTGTTGGAGAGAAAACAAAAGGACTCCATGCGCTGGGGCGAGGCTCTGCTCAACGATCCTCTCACCCACATCGTGCTGGCCATGGCGTTCATCATCCTGTGGTTCTTCCTGCCGCCGCACGCCGACAAGGCCGCCCTTGTGGTTTCCGCTCTGCTCTGCGTGAAGGCCATCAGTGCCTTCAAGGCCAACAAGGAAAAGTGGACCAACTGGCATGAGCGGTTGATTGAAAACTATCTGCCCTTCACCGTGCTGGTCTTCGTCGCCGTCGCCATCGGTGGTGCAGTCCAGATCATCCCCTCGCTCATCGTCAACCGCGAGAAGAACATCGAAGGACGTTTGCAGGAACTCTACACTCCGCTCGAGCTCGCCGGACGCGACCTTTATGTCTCGGAAGGTTGTTATAACTGTCACTCGCAGATGATCCGCACGCTGGTGCCGGAAGTCATGCGCTACGGCAGGGCCGGCGTGCCGGATGACTACTCGCACCTTGGCGAATCACTCTTCGACCATCCCTACCAGTGGGGCTCCAAGCGCACCGGTCCGGACCTCGCTCGCGAAGGTGGCCCGATCGCCAAGGATGCCGCAGGCAATCCGCTGAAATACATGCGCGTCGGCAAGCGCGGCAACGACTGGCACTTCAACCACTTCCTCAACCCGCGCCAGACCTCACCCGGCTCGAACATGCCCGCCTATCCATGGCTCTTCGAAAACAAGACCGATGTGAAGTCGCTGCCCGACAAGATCCGCGCGCAGGTTGCCGTGGGCGTGCCATGGCCAGCCCTCAGCAAACATGAGATCACCGACATGGTGGAAACCCAGGCCCAGGAAATCGCCAAGTCGCTGGTGGATGCAAAAGTCTATCTTCCATCCAAACCGGATCTCAAAGGCGATGAGCTCCGCAACCAGCTCGCCAATACCCAGGTCGTCGCCCTGATCGCTTACATGCAGAAACTCGGTGCCTATCGCGAAGTGAAACCTGAAAACCCGGGCCAACCCCGCGCGCTCGATCCGGACTCGCAACGCAAGACCGCAGCCGCCAAGTGATATCGTCCGCAATCATCCAACCAAACCACCACCATGTTCAAACGCGTTTTTGTGGAAGATTGGGCGCTATGGATCCCATTCATCTCCTTCTTCATCTTCGCGATCGTTTTCATCGCGGTGACCATCCGTGCCCTGCGACTCGGCAAGACGGAACGCACGCGCCTTGCCTCCCTTCCTCTCGAAGAAACCCATTCATCCAATCCCAATCCTGACACCCCATGAGCCAAGAACCGAAACGCGGACACTTCGCGAAAGAAAAAGGCGAAATCATCCTCCGGGAGCACGAATACGACGGCATCCAGGAATATGACCAGAAACTGCCCAACTGGTGGCTCTTCACCTTCTATGGGGCCATCGTCTGGTTTGTCGTTTACTGGGTGCTTTATTATCACACCGGCATGTTCAAGACCGATCATCAACTGGTGAAGGATGAGATCATCGCCGTGCATGCCTTGAAGGCGGCGGAGTTGGAGAAAACCCTCGCCACGCTCAATGATTCAACTCTCGTCCACGAGTGGGCCACCAAGCCGGAGGTCGTGGCCGCCGGTGAAGCGACCTATCTTGCCAACTGCTCCGCCTGCCACGCCGCCGACCTCAGCGCCACGATGGTGGCTGGCACGGTCACGGTTCCGCTTCCCGGACTAGCCCTCAATGACAAGGTGTGGAAATTCGGCGGCAAACCGATGGATATCTTCAAGCTGATCAATGATGGTTCACCTCCGGAAAGCACCGGCCACAACGGCGCGAAAATGCAAGCCTGGGGCCAGACCCTCAGTCCCAAGCAAATCGCCGAAGTGACCGCCTATCTGATCGCCAAACTGCCCGAAGACTTCAAGGACATCGCGCCTAACTGAAACGTAGTCGAGGACTTCAGTCCCCGACACCTCTTCCCATCAAACCCGCAACAGATTCCAAGCCGTCACCAGCGCCTTGAGACCTGCCATTTCAATGGAGGGATCCACCCCGGCACCCCATAAGATGCGGCCATCTTCGTGCTGGACCTGCACATAGGCCGCCGCGCTGGCATCCGAACCGCCGCGCACGGCGTGGGAACGGTAATCGGTGACTTTGAAGTCCTTCAATCCGATGCCGAGCAT
>JALOTR010000315.1 GCA_025457805.1 Akkermansiaceae bacterium
AACCCGATCGTCGCCGAACAAATTCTCAAGGCCTGCACGCTGCATCCGGCCGCCCCTCTCACGATGGAGAAAATCGCACCCCTCGGCGCATTTCTCGAGAGATCCATCGAACCCACTAGCAATGAACATAATGAAGACGGAGCAGCCTGGCAATGTTACTCGCTGGCTTTGTGGCACCACCGCCGTGGCGATCCGGAGCAAACCATCCGCTGGGGCGAGGAGTCGCTCCGACGGAACATGGCGACTGAGCCCAGAGTCGCTTGTGTCCAATTGCTGATCGCCATGGCCCGCTACAAGATGGGCGCGATTCAAGAAGCCCGCAATCTCCTGACCGAAGCCGCCCGGCCAATCCTCAATCTCATGGAATCTTCAGGTGGAAAATGGTCTGACGAGATCACATGGGTGGACTGGATGAACGCCCATATCCTGCTCAAAGAGGCCCAAGCCTTGATCCGCAAAGGCAATGTCGATTGAGCAGAAATTGATAGATTCCCACTCATCTCTGCGTCAACCTATCATAGAGGCCCGCATGACAGATTATCCACAACATATCATATCCTGATGAAACTCCCAAGCATCCTCCACATCGCCGCTGCCGCCATGTTTTCCTCAAGCAGCCTGGCACACGCCGAAACCAGAACCGAGACCAAAGCGGAATTCGATCAACGGATGGAGTGGTTCCGGGAAGCTCGGTTCGGGATGTTCATCCATTGGGGGCTCTATTCGGTGCCGGCGGGTGAGTGGAAGGGCCAGAAGTTCGATAGCAATGTCGAGTGGATCCAATCGCATGCACAAATTCCCGTAGCGGAATACACGCCTCTGAAGGATCGATTCAATCCGGCGAAATACGATCCCGAAGCCTGTGTGAAACTGGCCAAGGATGCGGGCATGAAATACATCGTGATCACCACCAAACATCATGATGGTTTCTGCCTTTGGGACTCCAAGCAGACTGACTGGGACATCGCCTCCACGCCCTATGGCAAGGATTTGCTCAAGCCATTGGCCGCTGCCTGCGCGAAACATGGCATCAAGCTTTGTTTCTATCACTCCATCATGGATTGGCATCACCCGCAGTGGGGCACCAAGGCGGCATGGCGCGGCAATGCGGCGACGGACAAGCCGGACATGGACCTCTTCACCACCTATCTGAAGGCCCAACTCAAGGAGCTTCTCACCGATTACGGCGATGTGGGAATCCTGTGGTTCGATGGCGAGTGGGAGGACGCTTGGACCCACGAGCGCGGCAAGGATCTTTATGCATGGCTTCGCGATCTCAGCCCAAGGCTCATCATCAACAACCGCGTGGACAAGGGCCGCGATGGCATGGCGGGCATGAGCAAGGATGAAAAATACGTCGGCGATTACGGCACGCCCGAGCAGGAGATCCCGGCCAACGGACTGCCCGGAGTGGATTGGGAATCCTGCATGACCATGAACGAAACCTGGGGCTTTTCCGCGCATGACAAACATTGGAAATCCACAGAAACTCTTGTTAGAAACCTTATCGACATCGCCTCCAAAGGCGGCAACTACCTGCTCAACGTGGGCCCCACCGCCGAGGGTGAGATCCCGGCGGCGAGCATCGAGCGCTTGCAAGCCATCGCCCCGTGGATGAAAGCGAATGGCGAGGCCATCCACGGCACGCAGGCCAGCCCGTTCCCGCGCATCCCTGCCTGGGGCCGCTGCACCACCCGCCCGCTGCCCGGCGGCAAGACCCGGCTTTACCTGCATGTTTTCCAGTGGCCTGCCGATGGCCGGCTCGTTCTAACAGGTCTCACCAATCCGGCACTCGGCGCATCCCTGCTGACCGCGCCCTCTCAATCCCTTGATATCAAAAGCGATGAGAGAGGAACCATCGTCCAGCTTCCCGCCAACGCTCCGGACGCACTCGCCTCAGTGGTCGTGCTCGACGTCACCGGCACGCCAGTGATCGAGCCATTCGTGGCCTCTGCCGGGGCGGATGGAATCATCGCGCTCCCCGCTGCGGATGCCACGCTGGAGGGTCATGGACTCAAGCTCGAAAACAAAAACGGTGCGTCTCACATCGGCTATTGGACGAATCCCGCAGATTCCGTTTCTTTCCGCGTTCGCTTTGAAAAGGCGGGCGGGCACGACGTCTCAATTGACTGGGCCTGCCCCGCTGCCGCCACAGGCAGCAAGACCGAGTTCCGATTGTTCGATAAAAACAACCAGCAAGTCGCCACACTGCCATGGACGGTCACCGCCACCGGTTCGTGGGAAACATTTCAATCGACAAACATCGGAACCCTCCAAGTGCCCGCAGCAGGAAATTTCACCCTGCGTCTTGTCGCCTTGGACAAACCCGGTGAAGGCGTGGCCAATGTGAAGGCGATCCGCCTGACAGCTTCGAAGTGAGTCTTCGGCGAGACAATCCGCGCAACCTATTTCCCCTGTCGGGTTTCACAGGCGAAATGCGATCTTGAGGCGGGACGCACGGCACACAAGCCGGACGATTGGTTGTTCGGAAAATCCCGCAGCGTCCCCAAGCCCGTCCCATGGAACCCAGAATCTTTCGGCTTCATCCGCTGTTTACCAGCTTCGCCCTCTCTTGCACATGGCTCTTCGGATCCTCCGCGTTATCACAAGCGGATGTCATCATTTCGGAAGATTTCAGCTATACTGACGGCGGCCTGAACGGCCAAAACGGCGGGAAAGGCTTCAGCAATGCATGGACATCCTCCACGAATGTTATGGCTGGAGTTCCCATTGGCAACGGTGCCTCCACACGCATCCTTGCAACCCCCTTCCCTTCTTCCGGAACGCTCTGGCTATCCTTCGACTGGGGCTTCGCTTCAAACCCGCATCCTCAAGCGCAATTCGGCGGAATCACGTTTTTTGAAGGGAACATGGAACGCTGCCTCATCGGTGATGTCTGGGACACGGGGACATGGGGCGTAAGTGGCGGCTCCGCGACGTCGGAAACGAATCATGGCGGCATGAAGACCGGCGTTGCCAAAATCACGCTGGGGGCCGGAGAAACCAGCACCGTCGAGCTGTGGGTGGGGCCTGTCGGCTCCCCCGTGGATGTAAGCGGTGCGCCGATCGCCACGGCGACTGGCCGCGATCTCGATGGCGTGGATTCGATCCGCATCATGGGCAGTTCGTTCGATGCAAATATCAATCAAAGTTTTGATAACTTGCTCATCGGAACCACCGTCGCCGACGTCGATGCCATCGCCATATCTGCCACATGGATCAATCCCGCCGGCGGCCTGTGGGGCAAGGAGGAAAATTGGCTCAACCAAAAATTGCCGACCGGTCTCGGTGGCACGGTCGATTTCAGCACGCTGAACATCACGGCCGACACCACTGTCCAGTTGGATGCCGCACAAACCAGTGGCGACCTGGCCTTCGGCGATACGGACCCATCATCTGCTGCTGGCTGGTTTCTAACAGGAAATATCCTGACCATGGCAGGCACCACGCCGACCATCACGGTGAACGCGTTGGGCGGCACCAAGTCGGTGACAAGCAGCGCGGTGCTCGACGGCACCTCGGGCCTCACCAAAGCCGGCCCCGGCACGCTGATTCTCACCGCCGCGAACCGCTACAGCGGCACAACCAAGGTCGATGGCGGCACTTTGCAAATCGGCAACGATGGCCCATCAGGAACTCTCGGCACCGGCCCGGTGACCCTTGCCAGCGGAGCCACGCTGACCTTCCATCGCAGCGATGACTTCGCTCAATCCGAAACCCAAATCATCAGCGGCGCGGGAACCCTCATCAAGGACGGTAAGGCAAGCCTGACACTCACCGGACGCAACACTCACACGGGAACGACCACCGTGAAAAGCGGCGTGCTGGCACTGGCGAACCAGGCTGCACTTGGCGAAGGTCCCTTGAACCTAGGCAGCGGAGCCAAGGTAGAGCTAAACTTCATCGGCCAGAGTTATGTGACACAGTTAACCATCGATGGAGCCGTGCAAGCCGAGGGCACTTATGGTTCATCAAAATCCTCTGCAACGACCAAGAGCGATACGGTTTTTTCCGGCACCGGCGTCATCCATGTCATGGCAAACATCGACCATGTCGCCATGGCAACGGCCAACATGACGGCAGCGGACGCGGCATGGAAGGCTGGCGATTGGGCAAAAGCACGCAGCGCCTTGGCGGATGTTTTCACCGACCTCAGACTGTCCCCGCAATGGCGGAGCATCGCACATCTTCGCTACGCACGGAGTTTCCAGGCGGCGGGGGATTTTGCGAATGCCAGCGCTGTTTTCGGCACCATCGCGGCCACCAAGGAATATCCGAGGATTCATCAACTGGAAGGTGCGGAGTGTAAAACCGAGTGCGAGCGGCTCGCGCAGAAATTGCCGGGACGCGATCCCGAAGCAAGCCGGGTGCGCGTGACGCCCGCGCCGACACCCGGGCGCACTCTCCATGTGGCTCCCGATGGCAACGACGCAAATCCCGGCACTCGCGAAAAGCCGTTTGCAACGGTGAACCGCGCACTCGCCGCCAACCGCGCAGCGGGGCCGGTCGCGGGTGGTGCTGCCATCGAATTGGCCGAGGGTCACTACCAGCTTGCTGAAACCATCAAACTCACAGAATCCGACAGCGGCTCGGGTCCGGATGCACCCCTGAGCATCCGTGCGGCCACACCCGGAACAGCGGTGATTTCAGGCGGCAAGCGGCTGAGCGGGTTCACGCTGGTGACGGACCCATCCATACTCGCCCGCCTCCCGGTCGAAGCGCGGGGAAAAGTCATGGCATGCAATCTGAAGGCGCTTGGCATCACCGATTATGGATCGATCCAAGAGCAGCCGTTGGTCAATCTCTCGGTCAATGGCGTGCTCCAGACGCTCGCCCGCTGGCCTAACTCAGGATTTGTTAGG
>JALOTR010000736.1:0-1509 GCA_025457805.1 Akkermansiaceae bacterium
ACCCGGCCGCGGATGGAGTCAGTCCGAGTCTGCGGGGAATGAACCAGAAGATGCTGATCCAAGGTTCGCCGCACATCCCTTCCGAACGGCTCGATGGCTGATCCGCGGCCTCATTTCCATTCTTCTCGTTTCTTCCAGCACCTACGGCGCGGAAGACGTGCGGAACTGGACCAGCAGCGCCGGAACGACCCTCGAGGCCGGCATCGTTTCGGTGGATGGCGATTCCGTCACCTTGCAACGCACCGAAGATGGCAAGCACTTGAAGGTGAAAATCGCCCTGCTTTCCGCGGATGATCAGGCTTTTCTGCGTGAGTATGCAAAGAAGGCCAACGCGATTCCTCTCGGGAAAACGACCGTCGACGGCATCGATGCCAAGCCTGGCGTCATCAGTGGCCCGATCACCTGCGGCGATGGCAAGTGGTCCTACCATCTTTACCTCCCGAAGGACTTCCACACCGGCAAGAAGTGGCCCGTCTGGTTCGTCATGAGTCCGGCTGGTGGCAAGGAAGGCCGCCCCATCCAGCGTTACCTCGACGGTGCCGATCGGCTTGGCTGCATCGTCGCCCTGTCCGTGGAATCGAAGAACAACAACTTCGGCAATTCCGATCTGGCGATGGCCGCGATGGCCGACCATGTCTTCGGAAAACTCCCGGTCTATGACGAACTCGGTTTCTCCTCGGGCATGTCCGGCGGCTCCCGGATGGCCTATCTCATGGCGGAGCGCGACAAGCGGATCGCCGGCGTGCTGGCCTGCGGTTCGGGTAGCGGCGTTTACCTCACGGCAAAGGATTTCCGCGATGCGGAGCTGCGCAAGTCGACCTACATTTACAGCCTTATCGGCGCCTGAGCTACGCCGATAAGATGTCCGCCTGGATGGATGAAATGGCCGTCGACGAACCATGGGAAGCCGCTTACTGGGCGGACTTTCTGGCGACTTTTCCGGGAAATCCCGCCGTCGCCACCCATGCCAAATCCGTCGCATCCAAACTTGGGGCCGACGCCAGGGTTGCACAGGCCGCCGATGCCGAGGAGGACATCAGGCAGTTCACCAGGAAGCACTTCAACAAGTATATTGAGCTCAAGGCCGGCAAGGTTCCCGACGCGTCCCGTGAAGCCGAGGCCGCCAAGCTCGCCGCCAAGTATCCCGGCCTGCCCCATGCCGAGATCCTCACCAAACTCGGAGGCACGAGCTGAGGCAATCTCATCCACATCCGGAAAGTAGGAGCGGTTAGGTTTTCAACTCTTTGATTTTCGCGAACTTTCGTGGTTTCTATTTTCCTTTCTGGGATTACATGAATTTCGACAGACACAAACCATCAAGTTTCTTGCTTGCGGCTGTGCAAGTCCTCGACGGCAAGGATTCGCAGAATGCTGGCTGCCAGCAAGAATAACAAGGGACACCAATCCGCATCCGCAGGAATTCAACCCCCTTTTCCCCGCCCATCGCTCCGCCGCGTTTCCCCCGCTCATCCCGCGCCCGGCCCCGCCCTCATCCCACCCACGCATGCA
>JALOTR010000736.1:1529-2702 GCA_025457805.1 Akkermansiaceae bacterium
CGCATGCAACTCACCGAAGACCTTCCCTTTCAAGTCCTGCGCCGCACCTGGCAACCGGTGGCCAACTCCGCCGACCTGCCGCCGGGGAGCGTCACCGGCTACACCCTGCTCGATATCGAGCTGGTCCTCGCCCGCTTTCCCGACGGGCGGGTGCTGGCCGCCGACACCGCCTGCCCGCACAAGGGCGCGCGGCTGGCGCAGGGTTGCATCCGCGACGGCGAGCTCATGTGCCCGTATCACGGCTGGCGGTTCGACGCCGGCGGGGCATGCCGGTCGATTCCGTCGCTGATCGAGCCCAACGCGGAGAAGCAGGCGCTGTCGCACCTGAAGGACTACGCGGTGCAGGAACGCTACGGCTTCGTCTGGGTGCGGCTGGAAACGGCCCCGCTGCCGAACGGGGAGATGCACGAGCTGCCGCTCGTGCCGGAATTCGAGGATCCGCGCTGGACCTACCGGATGGGCCCGCCCATGGCGTTCGCCGCCGGCTGGCGGCGCGAGGTCGAGAACTACCTCGACATGTCGCACTTCGCCTTCGCCCACCGCGGCACGCTCGGCGTCTCGGCCGACCCGCGCATCCGCGGGATGGAGATCAAAACGCTGCCCGACGGCGGCTTCCAGATGGACGCGCCATTTCCCGCGCTGGAGTCGACGCACGAGCTGCCCGGCAAGCTCCAGAGCGCGCACCACCGCATGCAGCGTGGCCACCTCCCCAATTTCACGACCATCCGGCAGAGCTTCCCGGACGGCGACGAACGCGTGCTCGTGCACATCCCGTCCCCCAACACGCGCGACAGCTGCACGTGCTTCTGGTCGCTGGCCATCTCGCCGGGCTTCCGGGGCCCGTCGCCGGAGGCGCAGATCGAATTCGCGATCAAGGTGCTCGACGAGGACCGCCGTATGTGCGAGATGCAGGTGCCGCGCGAGGTGCCCATCAATCCCGCGCGCGGCGGCTGGGGTGTCCTCGTGATGCCCGGCGACACGCTCGCCAACACCTTTCAGAAACAACTCCGCCGCTGGCTCACCGCCGGCGCTCCCGACTGAAGCCGCCTCCCGACCCCACCAACCACCAACCAGACAGACAGTCAGGTTCTGTCTCTAAATCCGCGAGGCGATCGCCCACGGATGGAGCCGCGGCATCTTGGAAATTCAAATCCAGGGCCAACTCCACCTCCG
>JALOTR010000316.1 GCA_025457805.1 Akkermansiaceae bacterium
ATGAAAATGCCACCACCACCATCAAAAGGACCCGCCACCACCAGTTTTCCCTCCCGGGCAAGTCTGCTGATATCTCGGTAAAATACACTCCCACTCGAAAAGGAAACGACTTCGCCGACCTTATGGTCACAAGCCTGCAGAATTTGAACAAACCGCTGACGCAAAGAATTGCCATGTCCGGCATTTTCGCTCCATCCCTGTTGTTGGTCGCCGAGGATGGCAAGACTTCAGCCGATGCTGGGAAATCCATGAATGTGCCATTCGGTCCGGTGAACCTTCAGACGTCCAAAGTGCTTTCCTTCGAAATCAAAAATGGAGGTTCCAGAGCTCTCAATCTCAGGTCCCGCTTCACCGGGTCAAACAGCCCGGACTTCAGCCTTCAAACACCGCTTGCCCAATCCCTGGCACCCGGTGAGAAAACGACTTTCGAGATTCAATTCCGCCCCAGCGCAGGCGGAGCAAAGAGAGCGGTTTTCGAAATTCTGAGCAACGACCCCTATCTTCCCGCATTCTCGCTGAATCTCAGTGGCACCGGATCCGCCCTATCATTGGAGACACCTCAAGGCACCCGCTTCGGGGACCTGGCGCTCGGCAAGACACAACAACTTACCTTCGTGCTGACCAACCTCGGCAACACCTCACTCGAAGGGGTTTCGGTCGTATTCGAAAGCTCCGGCGGAAAAGAAGGTTCGAAACCGCTCCCGCAGGATTTCTCTCTCGCATCGGCAATCCCAAGCACCCTTGCTCCAAGACAGCGGGTGGGCTTCAGGGTCAGTTTCAAACCTCAAGCAGGCGGGTTGAGGACGGCACGCATGCTGATCAAAAGCAATCTCGTCGGAGACATCCCCATCTCTGTTGGATTGTCGGGTAAGGGTTTGTCACCGAAAATCGGAGTCGCCAACCCTGCTGGCAAAATCCTCGTATCTGGAAAGTCTTTGAAAGCTTCCAGATTCTCGGAAGGTCCATCACAAGGACGTCAGACTGTTTCCCGCGTCGGCAGTCAGAAATTCCGCAGCATCACGGTCAATCGTTTTCCAAACAGCGGATTGGAACCTATCGTTGAGGTGTCATCCGATCTCATTCACTGGCAAAGTGGCAAAAATCACACCGTGCTCCTTGCTTCCACACCAACCCTTCTGAAGGTCCGGGATAAAACTCCGCTCACCAAGGACTCCAAAAGATATATCCGGGTGCGTTATGTCCCGCTGGCACGTCCGCAGACGGCAAGCTGATTGGCGTGCCATCGCTTGAACCGGCTGGCAGCCCGTCCGGGCGGCAACCCCTCCCCGCTCCCTCGCCCGACTCCCTCGATTTGCCAGGTCCGCTGAGCCGCCAGAGCCAGCGGGCTTGGATTCACCGAACGGGCTCGGTCAGGAAATTGCGAGATCGAGGCCATCCTTTTCCTTCGTTTTCCATAGGCGGCGCGGTTCAGGCCTGCTACGACAGCAGTGTCGAAATTCACACGAAGAACAGTCGTGCCATGCTAGTATTCATGGCACGTCCTTCAGGAGCAGACTCCGGGAAAACCCATCCAATCCAACAACCCGCCATGCGACCATCCACTTTGATTCTCTTGCTGTCCCTCGGCATCGTCGGCAGCCCGCTGAGCCTCCACGCCAAGCCCGCCCAAGCGGCACCCAAAGCCACCCTCAACGCGACTGGCACCGCGCTTGAGAAAAAATACGCCAGCCAGCTCGAAGAACTGCGCGCGATAATTTCCCGCAGTTTGCCGGAAGTGAATCCACAGACTCGCAAGGCTCTCGATGAGGCGGGAACCGCCGCCCGCAAGGCGGCAGCCGCAGCCGATACCGCCCGTGCGGAAGCCGCCAAAATCGGCGCGGCCAAGGGGCTTGTCGATCACGCCAAAGGCAAATGGATCGGCGGCGCGGAGAAAAACATCGCCACCGCCACGGAAGCGCTGAAAAAAGCCACCACTCCCGCCGAACGCGCCGCTGCGGAAAAAGACCTCGCCCATTGGCAAAAGAACAAGGAGGAAGGACTCGCCGCCCTCAAGGAACGACAAGCCAACTTCGACGCCCTCAAAGCGCGGGAACCGGAACTCCAACAAGCCAGCAAACAAGCGGATGCCGCCTTCGCCAAGGCCAGCGAGGAAGAGAACCAAGCCGCGAGGGACATCCTCAAGCAACTCAGCCCCATCCTCGATCCCGAAACGGCCGATCCCGTGCTCGCCAAGTGCCTCGTGCTCACTGCCGCCACTCCCAATCGCCTCGCCGGCTTCGCCCAACAAGATCCGGCAAAAGCGGCCCTCATCGATGCCTTGCTCGGCAATGCTCCACTCATGATCGAGATGCTCGTCGCCGGCGGTGCGAAGTTCGATGAATACGCCCGCGCCTTTGAAATCCTCACCGCCATCCGCAAGGCGAGCCCGCAGGCAGCAAGTGACCCCATCCTGCAACGCCTCGCCCTCGCCACCTGCCTCGAACATGCAAGGCCCATCCCCATGAACGTCCCTGCCGCACAAGCCGGCAAGGACGGAGTGATCGATCCGGTGAAACGCTATCTTCATTATGAAAAAGCTTATCTCGGTGGCGAACTGGACCCCGCCTTCAAGACACTCAGCGCCTGGGAAATGCGCATGGCCGTCAATTGCGATTCACCCGATGAAATCCTCACCTGGGGCCGCGAGATGCTGCGCAACTATCGGCCCGACCACATCCACAATGCCGACTACGGCTGGCGCTATGTTTCCGCCGTCCGCACCGAAGTGCCCTATGGATCGCAAAACGTGAAACTCGACGATCCCACCCTCCAGCAACACCAGAACATCATCATGAACGGCGGCATCTGCGGCCGCCGCGCGTTTTTCGGCCGCTTCATCCTCCGCAGCTTCGGCATCCCCACCTGGGGCGTCACGCAGCGTGCGCACGCAGCCGTCAGCCACTGGACGCCCAAGGGCTGGGTCGTGAACCTCGGAGCCGGCTATCATGCCAGTTGGTGGGACAAGGATGAAGTGCCCATGAGCGGCACCCAGTTTCTCGTGGAAACCCAGGCCCGCGCCCACCCTGCGGAATTCAAGCGCATCCTGCGGGCCCGCTGGATCAGCCGCATTCTTGGCGAGGAATCCTTCAATGAGCGGCGCAAAGTCCAAGGCGGTTTCTGGAGCCGGGTGGACCGCCTCTGCTCGATGATGCTCGCGGAACAGGCTGTCACTCTCGGCCCCCTCGGCCAGGAGCTTGCAGAAGCCAACGAACGCAGTCAAAAGCTCAACTCCGCCACCGTTTCCGAGACCGACCGCCGGCCGCAAACCCATCCCGATGGCTCCATCACCCTGCCCGCCGTGGCCCATGGCAAATCCACGGGCAGCGCCAGCGCGATGAAAAGCTTCGGCGATGGCATGCAACTCCACGCCCTCGGCGGCTTCAAGGCACCCTACGAAATCGAGGTTCCCAAAACCGGCACCTACCGCCTCAGCGCCCGCGTCGCCACCGTGCAAAAAGGCCAGATTCTCAACCTCTCCGCCAACAGCGGTGCCGCCGTGGAAACCCCGGTGCCCTACACCCTCGGCCAATGGCAGACCACCGAACCCGTCCTGCTCGATCTCCAGCAAGGCCGCAACACCATCCACCTCGAACTCAAACCCGGCAGCCGCGGCGTCACCCTCAAGGACCTTACTTTCACAGGACTGCCTTAGATGAAATGACAAAATACATCAAAGGCATGCAAGTGATTAATTGAGACCCAATTGTGATGAAAGATGAAACATGGATTGCACTGTTTGAAATTGTAGGCAGAGATCAAATCTTTCCAGTAGTTGGACACCTTTGTGAGGGATTTACCAAAAATGAATCCCCTTGATCTCGATCAGATTCTCAGGGCTCGACGCGTTTCTTCAGTTGATCCGTGAACAGGAGCGAGGCGATGCCAACTGCCGTGTCATAGGCTGAATGGGTGTTGCTGCGGCTGGAGGCATACCACTGGATCGGCTTGGACTCGGCCGCCCCCAGATGGGTTTGACTCAGCAGGACTTTTCCCGATGGGTCCTTGAGCGAGAACTTACAGGTGACAGCAGGAGTTAGCAGAATCTCCTTGTCTTGTTTGCCTGTGCGGACGAGTCCGTAGGACAGCACCTCGGTCTCGATCCGGCTGCTTCCGGAAGGCGAGAGACGCGGGCCGTAAAACGCATCACCAGTCAGTTGGCGCTTGAGCGCATCGTCCACCAAGGGCGGCATTTGAGGCGTGTTCTTTTCCACTGCGGGAAAGCTGCCTTCGTGCTTGTTTTCAAACATCTCATCCTGAGCCGCACTGATTCCTTCAATGACAAGCTGTCCCAAAAGCCCACCAACCGCCCCGGCGGCCGGGTTTCCTGGGACTACCGGGACCGGCATGCCCGAGGTGGATGAGCCCCCGTGCGGCTCCTGATAGGCACCGGATTTCACGGATGCCGGAGCAATTGCAATGGAGCCAAGACTGGCCTTCTGGGCCGCCGTGAACTTGGTGCTGCACGAAGTCAAGGAGAGTGCAGTTAGGGCGAGGAGGATTGAAAATCGCATCGCCGATGGGATGGCATAACTTGGCGGAATTTTGCAAGCCGGATGAGTGGGAAGATTGAATTTTGTTTCTTTCATACCTCCGGAATCGAGGGTCACTATGTCCCGCCCGTTGCCAGTATCGGTGGATGCATGGAGGATGTTTGGTATGACGACTTACAATCCCAAGTAGCCGGGTATCTGGGGTGGTAATCCGAATCGATATCGTTTGAGCGATTTGCTAAAGGGCCCGTCCAGAATGGCACGGGATTAAGCGGCGGGATGGAACGGAGCGCTGGCTTCAGCCGGCAAGCAATGTCTCGTCCGCCAAAGACTCGCCGACTAAAGTCAGCGCTCGTGCCATTCGGGCCCGTCCATTTGTTAGGATAATGTTCGACTCCTACTGACATAATGCGCCCCGCGCCCCTGACCCTTGGGCACGAGATAACCTTTTTCGACGAGCTCCTTCAAGCGCAGCTTCACGGTACTGGGTTTGCCTTGGGTGAGCTGAACGATCTGGCTGAGCGTGAGGGTTTCGTGATCGGGGAGGAGGGCGACGATTTTTTTGGCAAGCGGGTGTAGGTCTTCGGAGCGGGCGTCTTCGAGGGCGATCTTTTTTGCGAGGGCGTCCTTTTGCTTCGCGAGGGAGCGGAGGAAAAACAGGAGCCAGGCTTCCCAGTCGGGCTTGTCGGAGCTGAGCGTGGTCTGAGTGCGGCGGAGGGCGCGATAGTAGCCTTCCTTGGTGGACTCGATGATGCTTTCCAATGAGCTGAACGGAACGTGGGTGTAACCCGCCCGCAGCAGCATGAGTGTGGTGAACACACGGGAAAGGCGGCCATTGCCATCCTGAAACGGATGGATGGCGAGGAAGACAACAATGAAGCTGCCGATGAGCAGCAGCGGATGCAGGGAGCGCTCGCGGTCGGCCTTGGTGAACCAAGCGACGAGTCCCTCCATTTCACGCGGCGTATCAAAAGGCGAGGTGGTCTGGAAGACGATGCCGATCTCTTTGCCGTCGGCATCGAAGGCGGCGACGTGATTTGGCAGTGTCTTGTATTGGCCGCGATGGCGTTCGTCCTTCGTGCTATAGCGCAGGAGGTCCTGATGGAGCTGGCCGATCATGTTTTCCGTGACGGAAATTTGCTCGAAGGCATCGAATACCTGATCCATGACATAGGCGTAACCGGCGACCTCCTGCTCGTCGCGTGTCTTGAACTCCGTGATGTGGAGGCGGCCAAGCAAATCCTCAACCTCGCGGTCGGTGAGCTTGGAGCCCTCGATGCGGGTGGAAGAGCCGACGCTCTCGATGGTCGCCACCTTGCGGAGGGAGCCGAGTTTCTCCGGCGAAAGGCTTCGGATCATCCGCCATTGGCCCTTGAACTCATCGAGTTCTGCGATGAGCCGAAGGATCTCGGGCGTGATGGTGAAACTTGGGGGCAGCATGGTGATTGGCCGATTTCTTAGCCGTTTATAGCCGATTATGGCTGATTCGGCGAGACAAAAGATGATGCCAGATCGCCCGCTTTCACAACAAGAGGGGAAACGCCAAGACGCCAAGGTCGCAAAGGAAATGCAGAGATGCTGGAGAGAAAAAGGAGGGCGGAGCGGCTTTTTTGGGCGGGATCTTTCGCCGCGCATGGGCCGGACCGCTCGGAGAGACGGTCCCTGCCTTTTTCTTTTACGGGGCGGGGCGCTGGCTGGGGGCGAGGCTCCGGGCAAGCCCGATTCACCACGAGGCGAGTATTTGATTTGAGGTCTTTTGAGCGACTCAGTTAAGAAGAAGCCGCCACTTACTCCTTCATGTCCCCATTCCCCCTGCCAAAATATTTCGCAGCCTCCGCAGAGGACGCCCGTAGCTTTCCGCGAGTCGAGGGGCACTTATACCGCTACATCGATCCACCGCCTCGTGGCGGAGTGATCCAGAGACTCATGGATCGACTTCGCGGCAATGTTCAACCGGAGCACAACCCTGAACTTCTTGATGTCACTCTGGAAAACAAGGGGACTCGGTGGCCGGATTTCATCGGTGGACACGTCTCGGACGAATACGGATTACTAGTGTCTGAGCGTGTGCTGGAATCCCTGCACCGACACGGAATCGGCGGTTTCAAACCCATCCCTGTGGAATTTACCCGGATGCCGGCAAAACTGGCGGCACAACCCATTCCCCGTTATCATGGGCTCAGACCTATTGCGAAAATGCCGCATATGGTTCATGTCTTCGATTACGAAAATGGCGTCCTGCAACCGCTCGGGAGCTATTCCTCTCAAGGCCCAGTTCCTGAAGCGTTTCGATGGAAGGTCGGTCGTTGCACGGTGCGCCAAATTATCGATTCGCCGGAAGATGAAAACAGACTGTTTGGCGGCGTTTTCCGTGGTGTGGGTTTCTCCCGCAAAGTTGTTGAAATGGCATTCAGAGAAAAGTGGACGAATCTGGAATTCAAGGCTTACAACACCCTCTATCTTTCCGGCGTCGACGGTCATTATATTCCGAACGTTCCCTGCATCAATGGATGCATGGAAGATACCTGGTATCCCGTGCTGCAACACCAAGTTGCGTCGCACGTCGGATGGTGAGGCTTCGATGGGAGGAGACCTCGGTTTTCGATGGGAGGAGACCTCCCATCTCCTTATTTCCCTTAGGCTCAGCCTAGCGCTTCGATGCGGAAGACGACGGGTGTGCTGTTGATGCAGTCGAGGCCTTCGATTTCGGCGAGGGCGGTTTGGAGTTTGCCGAAGGGGCAGGTGTGGAGGAGGAAGACCATGTCCACGAAGTCGGCATCCGGGTTGGCGGGGTTGACGGGGGAATGGGTGCCGGAGATGCCGATGCGGTGGTCGGCGAGGACTTTGGCGATCTCGGCGATGACTCCCGGGCGATCGGTGACGTCGAAGCGGACGTAGTAGGCGGTGGACGTTTCCGCGACGGGGAGAATGCGTCCGTTTTCGCGGTAGGGCAGGAAGCCGCGGTGGCCGGTGCTGTGTTGGAGCGAGCGGGCGGCTTCGACGAGGTCCGCCACGGCGGAGGAAGCGGTGGGGTCCTGGCCGGCGCCGCGGCCGTAGAAGAGCGATTCTCCAGCGGCATCGCCATGGACGGCGACGGCATTGAAGACGCCGTGCACGGAGGCGAGGATGTTGGTTTTCGGGATGAACGAAGGCTGCACGCGGAGTTCCACATCGCCGGAGGAATGCTCGCGGATGACGGCGAGGAGCTTGACGACGTAGCCGAGGCTTTTGGCGAAATGGATATCGGTGGGCCGGACTTGCTCGATGCCGGAGACGTGGATCGAGGCGGGGTCGATGGGAAATCCGTAGGCGAGCGTGGCGAGCAGGATGGCCTTGTGGGCGGCATCCCAGCCATTCACGTCGAGCGCGGGATCGGCCTCGGCATAACCGAGGGCCTGGGCTTCCGCGAGGGCGGCCTCGAAGGTGAGGCCGGCATCGGTCATGCGGCCGAGGATGTAGTTGGAGGTGCCGTTGATGATTCCGGAAAACGACAGGATGCGATTGCCGATGAAGGAATCCTGGACGGTGCGGATGATCGGGATGCCTCCGGCGACGGCGGCCTCGAAGTGGATGGGCGTGTCGTTTTCCTTGGAAAGGGCGAAAAGCTCGACTCCGCGCTCGGCGAGCAGGGCCTTGTTGCCGGTGACGACGGGTTTTTTCGCCTTGAGGGCGGCGGCAACGATTTCAAAGGCATCGGTGGTTCCGCCGATCAACTCAACGACGATGTCCACGGCCGGATCGGCGACGAGCGCGTGCCAGTCGGTGGTGAACATTTCCGCCGGGACCTCGCCGGTGCTGGCGCGGGTCTTGGCGGGATCGCGGACGAGGATTTTCGCAATGTGAAGACTCACGCCGCCACCGGTGCGGTCAGTGATGAGGTCGCCGTTGCGCTTGAGGGTGTTCCAGACGCCGGAACCGACGGTTCCGAAGCCAGCCAAGCCGATGCCGAGGGATGAGCAGGAGTTCACGCGGCGGACTGTGGCCGCTGGGGCCGCATTCTCCAAGCCGGAACCGGCGGGGAGGTGGAAATTTCAGGAAGCCGGGGC
>JALOTR010000317.1 GCA_025457805.1 Akkermansiaceae bacterium
CCGAGTTCAGCGAACCATCATTGACGATGAAACTGAAGCTATCACTTCCCGAAGCTCCAGGCAGCGGGGTGTAAACCAGATTGGGTTCCGTGCCGCTGAGTGTGCCCTTTGATGGATTGGTGAGAATGGTATAACTGAGCGGAGATTGCTCGAAGTCATCTGCAGTGAGTTCGATGTCCGTGAAGGAACCACCGAAAACGATGAGCGACTGGCTGTCGGCGAAGGGAGCGTAGTTTGCAGGAGGATGGGCAAGGTCATCGAGAGTGCCGCCTTCCTGATATTCGAGAATGGCACCCGGCAGGGGCGTGGAGCCATTCGCAGGGGTGGCCCAGACGCCGGGCGATTGCCAGTTCCAAGTCACGGCAAGATTGTCGCCGCCGCCACCTTCCTTCTGGAGGACTTCAATATAATATCTTTGTCCTGCCACGAGGGCGATCGTTGCCGAGGTTTGATTGGCATATTTATTCCATTGCCTCACTCCGGCCCACCATGCGCCATTCGTATCGTTGCCATCGGAAACGCGGGCAATCCGTTGCCGGTTGGCACGGGTGTTGTCGGTGGAAAGCCATAACTCGCCCTCATCATCGGATGCGATGTAAAAGCGATAGTTGCCCGTTTGCGGCGGGGTGATCCAGCCACTCCAGCGTTGGCCATAATTCTCCGCATAATTCGATGCGGACTCGGCGGTGGTGATGACTCCGCTGGCGTCCGGCGCATCCGGGTAACCTGCGGAATTGGTCAGGTCACTGACATAACTGCCGCCCACTCCAGTGAAGACATCCCTCCAAAGCCCGCCCCAGCGGAAAGTGCCGACGCCATTGACCACCAGCGTGGCGGTTTCGCTGGTGACGGTGCCTGCAGCATTGGTGACGACGCAATCGTAGTCGCCAACCGATCCGGCGGAAACGGAGTTGAGAGTCAACATCGGATCCGTGGAAGCCGGAGCGACGGCCACTCCGTTTCTGCGCCATTGATAAACGAGCGGAGCGGTGCCTTGGGCGGTGACCGAAAAGCTGACGGAGCTGCCTTGGTCCGCAGTTTGATCGGCAGGTTGGGCAACAATGTAAGGAGCCACGTCCGAGGGTGGAGTGGCATTGCTGATGACCAGATCGTAAGGCTCGTTGAGCACATAGGAACCGCGGGTGACCTGGAGGTTGACCCGGTAAGTGCCGGACTGACTGACTGTGACAGTGGTATCCGCGAGGGCAGGAGAGCCGAAGCTAACGGTTGAGGGTCCGCTGACATGGGTCCAGGTAGCGGTGTAATTCGCCGGAGCGAGGATGGTTCCATCGACATCGGTGACATCCAGATCCAGCGAATGGCTCAAGCCGCCTGTTAGAACCGCGCGGCGCGCCTCGATCGTAGGCCAGGAGTTGACCGGTGAGCGCATCCACGCATGAATGCGGGTGGGGTCCGGAGCTGGGAAACCCGGAAGATTTCCCGTGCGGATGGCCACGGGGATGGCGGCGTTGATGAGGGCGACGTTGTTGTTGTCCAGATAACTGTCTCCCCCATTGTTTTGGCGGCCGGGGAAATAGGCGATGGATCCATCCGGCTTGCGGGCGAGGGCGGGAAAGAGGCGGGTGTTTTCCTGGAAGAAACGCTCACGCCGATAGTCGAGGAAAGGCATGGCAAGTTGGGAAAGCGCAACACCACCGAGCGTGTAGGCATGGGCGTGCTGCTGGCGAAACCAACGGCGGGTGAAGTAGTCGGCTTGTTTCGCCGCCTTCAAGGTATCATCGGCAGTGGCAGCCATGCCATAGAGACTCCATCCGGCGAAACATCCGGGAGTGCGGCCCGCGCTGTCCCAACCACTCTGTGTGCCGACATAACCGATGTTTCCATCATCGCTGCCGCCGATGGTGGTGGCAGCTTTGACATAGTCCCAGCAGATGCGGAATTTCTGTTCGATGGTCGGTTGGACGAGACCGGGGTTATAGGTGAAGGCATTGATGGAAAGCCCGAGGTTCGTATTCATGTTGGCCCCTGCGTTTTTCAACAGGGCGAGAGCGGGCAGGGCATGGGCGTTGATGATGTTGAGGGCTCCGGTGCCATTGTAATGGGAATAATCACCATGGACCCCACCATGACCCATGCGCCCGATGCCACCGCCGATGACGTGGGGGACGCCGGGATCATCATACTGAGTCCAATGCTGGATGCGATGGGCGATGGCCTCCGCCGAGCGCTGCACGACGGCGTTTGCGGTGGTGTCTCCGGTTTTGGAGCGATACAGGGCGAGAAACATCGCGCTGGAGCAAACATCCCAGTTTTCCAAACCGGGACTCACATAGGATGGGTTGGCAACGACATCCGTGCCATTCCAGAAAAAGGCTTCAGCAGGCTGGAGGACACGGCCATTGATATAATTTTCACAACGGGTGCGGAGTTTGTTGATGGAGTTGCGGAAGGGATTGGAGCCGGTGGTGGAATTCCAATCCGGATGGGAGAGGAGAATGATGCCGAACCAACCGCTGTTGTAACCGAAGTCGCCGCTGGAGCTTGCCTGGACCTTCGCGTGGATTTGATCGCAGTTCCACTCGAACATCGCAGCGGTCTTGCCGGTGTTGACGGGCCATGCAGGGCCGAGTGTGCCGGCAGCGCCGAGATTGAGATTGAGGGTGATGCCACCGACTCCGCTGCGGATGACCTTGAGGCTCAGCGCGCCTCCGCTGCCCTCGGCGCGGTCCACTGCCATGGCAAGGTCCTGGATCGCTCCGACAAATCCGGCACCATCATCGGTGGATGTGGTGGAAAACAGGATGCCGCCCGCACCTTGAATGAGATCTCCGGGTTGCAAACCAGCAACAGCACCGGGTCCGCCTGCCGTGACGGAGGTTACGGAAACCAGCCCGGTCCCAGGGATGATGTCCCCAACTCCTCCGATTCCTCCGAGTGGAATATCCAAGGCGGACGCGGATCCCAGGGAGAGGATCGAAGTCACAATCGCCAACAACGCAGAACAACAGACTCGGTGGATTTTCATCGGAACAAAAAAATAACTCCGAAGATGTGAATGATCCGGAGCCGAACCACAAGACCAAAAACCGCGCAGCTGTTTTCATGAGGCATTGAAAATTCGTCGCTTGTGTGATGCTGCCAGCCTCTCCAGAGTGGGTGCGTCATGGTTTGTCCCACTCCGGGTGCGTCTTCTATCAGAAAGTGGTTTTGGGCCGCGCTCGTTGCAGGGCTGCTGGCTGGCGGGTGGATTTCCCTCCAATCCCGGCCACCCATCCCGGAGAGCAGCCAGTCCGTTTCCACTCCCGCCGCGCCTCCCCCGCCGGTGGAAGCCACGCCGGTGGAGCCGCCTGCTCCAGCACCCGAGCCAGCACCGGCAACAGAGACGGAACCGATGGTGGTGAATCTCGGTGCGGGGCGCTACTCGGTGGGGGCGGTGACTTTTGATCGGAAAACGCGTGAAATCACCATCCCGGCAGCAGTCAACATGCGGGAGGGCCCGGTGGAATACGTGCTCGTCGGCAACAAGGGCAAGGTGCATGAAGCGGTTTTCACCACCGATGCAGAGGCGCGTGACATCCATGTGGCGGCACTGCTTCTGGGCGTGAAACCGGAGCCGGACCTTGGGCCGGAAAACTCTGCCACCGTGGTAAAGGACAAGGGAGCCGTGGTGCTGCGCGTGGAGTGGGATCGCAACGGCCCGCCGGAAAAAATGTTCCTCAATGAAACCGTCAACCAAGCCAACCCATCCACCGGTGAGGTTTCCGGCACGCTGCCCGCCGGGGCATGGCTCTACAATGGCTCCCGCATCGAGGCGGATGGAGTCTTTGCCGCAACCCGTCACGCCTCGATCATTTCGATCATCCGGGACGATGACGCCCTCATCAACAACCCCGGCGCCTCCCGCGACAACGACGAGATCCACACGCCCCACACGGCCAAGCTGCCGAAAAAAGACCACCCGGTGCGGATCATCATGCGGGTGAAATGAGTGTCTGCGGGCCCGAACGAGGCACAGGCTGACAAGCAGATAACTTGCAGTTTGTGTCTCTTGCAATTTGAATTGGGCCTCGGATCGGAGGGTCAAACCGGCTATCGCGAATCCTTGCCAGCAGGCTGGCTTTGGAAAGCGGCAGCAGGCTGCGCGCAGTCCAGGGGGAGAGGCCTGGGTCAGGCTGGGACCTTGTCGAGGCCGAAGGCGTCGTGGACGGCGCGGGCGGCGTCTTCGATGCGGGTCTCATCGACAGTGACGGCGATTTTGATTTCCGAGGTGGAGATCATGCCGATGTTGATGCCTGCATCGCCGAGGGCCTTGAACATGGTGGCGGCGACTCCGGAGTGGGAGCGCATGCCGATGCCGACGGCGGAGAGTTTGGCGATGCCGGCTTCCGTTTCGATCTTCGAGTTGGGCGCGAGGTCGCTGAGCACCGGCTTGAGCGCGGCTTGGGCGCGGCCGAGATCGCTGGAATGCATGGTGAAGGAATGGCGGGCGAAGCCATCATGCGCGATGTTGGAAATGATCATGTCGAGGTTGATCTCCGCATCGCCCAAGGCACCAAGGATGCGGCCGGACATGCCGGGAGCATCGGGAATGCCGGTGATGGTGACGCGTGCTTGCGAACGCTCGATCGAGACGCCGCGAATGACGACGTTTTCCATGTTGGGATGTTCTTCTAACACGAGGGTGCCGGGGTTGTCGTTGAGTGAGGAGCGGACTTCGAAGACGACGCCGAATTTCTTGGCGAACTCGACGGAGCGGGATTGCATGACTTTGGAGCCGGAGGAGGCCATTTCCAACATTTCGTCATAGGAAATCTCCGGAAGCTTGCGGGCGTTTTTGACGATCCGTGGATCGCAGGTATAGACGCCATCCACATCGGTGAGACGACGCGCGGATCGCAGGTGTAAACGCCGTCCACGTCGGTGAGGATCTGGCAGACATCGGCCTTGAGGGCGGCGGCGACGGCGATGGCGGTGAGGTCGGAGCCACCGCGGCCGAGGGTGTGGATCATGCCATCCGGGGTGACGCCCTGGAAGCCGGCGACGACCAATGTTTTCCCTTCATCGAGGAAGCCACGCATGAGCGAGGGGTCCATGTTGAGGATGCGGCCGCGGGTGTGGGAGCCGGTGGTGCGGATGCCCGCCTGGCTGCCGGTGATGGAAGCGGCGTCCACGCCCATTTCCTGGAGGGCCATGGTGACCAGCGCGATGGATTGCTGTTCGCCGGTGGCCAGCAGCACGTCGAGTTCGCGCTCGCAGGGATTTTCCGAAAGTTCCTTGGCCATTTTGATCAGGCCATCGGTGACTCCGGACATGGCGGAAACCACGGCGACCACCTGATTTCCTTCGTCGCGGGTGCGTTTCATCCGGGCGGCGACGTTGCGGATGCGGTCGAGCGTGCCGACGGAAGTGCCGCCGTATTTTTGAACGATGAGGGCCATGGGTTGAGCGGCGCGGAGTGAAGGGGAAGGCAGTGGATTTGGCAAGAAATTGGGCAAAAAACGTCAGCCCCATTGTTCCGCCCACTCGGTGGGAAGGCGCACCGGTTTGCCCGCCGGCATGGCGACGAGGGCCAATGCCTGCCGCGCAGTGACGAGCGTGGCTCCGTCCGACTCGCGCACCATCTCGAAGGCGCACCAGAACCTCGCCCGGGAAATTTCATCCAGCCTGCCACGGATCGTAATCCAGTCGCCCAACTTCGCAGGCCGTTTGTAATCGGCCTCGGTGCGGGTGACCACCGGGTAAACCTGCGTTTCCGCCATCGCGCGGAGGTCCATGCCCATCAGGGCCGCGAGGCGGGTGCGGCAGGTTTCGATCATGCGGAGGTAGGCGAGATTGTGGACCACGCCGCCGCAGTCGGTATCGAAAAACATCACCTCTTCACGGGTTTCCAGGGTCGGGCGCGGGCTGGGCATGGCGGAAACTTGAGCCAAGACGTCCGCGCCTGCAATGTTCGCTTGTGGCTGGGCGTAGGTTCCCCTTTATTACAAGAACCATGATATCTAAAGCCACGCGCTCGATCCTGCTGGCAGCCTTGCTGGCAGAAGGTGGAATTTCCGCGCTCTGCGGTCAGTTCGTGCCGCCGTCCGAAGGTCCGGTGGCATTCCGCCGCGATCGGATTCCGCTGGATGCGGACGCGATGTCGGGTCTGGCGAAACAATTGGAAATCCTCGCCCGCGGACTCAGCGCTGAGACGCCGGAAGACCGCCGCGGAGCCGCGCAGATGCTCGCCCTGGCCATGGCCCTCGATCCCGGAAACGGGCCTGCCCGGCAACTCCTCAACGCCTATCAAGCAGGCACCCACACCGCAGATGCGGCCAACGACCAACTCGAACGCGGCCGCGCCCGCCTCTGGCAGAATATTGCCTGGCTTGAGACCGCCGAAGCCGGCCCGGAAGCCCAGGCCCTCGCCGCCTGCCTCAAGGACGTCATCATCATTTCCGATCCCAAACACCCCAAAGCCACCGCCATCCGCGAGGCCGGGGAAAAAGGCAAATGGGCTGGCTGGGTCGCCACCGCGGATGCGTTCAAGCCGAAAAACACCGACTCCAACCTCGCGGAAACGATGATCCCAAGCAACCCGCTCGATCCCAGCGACCCGCCAGACAAGCCCGATCCCGGGACGGATGCCATCTCCATCAAGCTCACCGAAGCCAAAGTCACCACCCTCCTGTGGCAGAAATCCGGCGTCGGCGAGTCCGCCGTTTGGAACCTCGCCCCACTGCCGCTCGCCATGTCCGCAAGCATGGCCAAGCCGAATCCAACCACGCCCGTGGACACAGCCGACGGCAGCGATGACGAGACGGACGATAAGCAGGGAAACAACGGGCACGATCCATCCCATGATCGTTTTGCCGTCCGGGTGGGCGGCCCCTCGGCCTCCGGAGCCTTCGACCGCACCAACCGCATGCTCGAAGCGCTTTTGAAAAACCAGCACGGCACCTTGCCGCGTGGCGGACGCATCGCCATCCAAAGCCCGGACTTCGAGAAATCCTGGGAATCCAGGAAAAAACAATCCATCACCGCCGCCGCCGCCGTGCTGGCGAACTCCGCCCTCACTGGCATCGAGCCGGACGCCATCATTCTCGGCCAAGTGGACGAGACCGGTGCTTACAAACTCCCCTCCGGCTTCTGGGACCAGCTCCAATCCCTCGGCAAAGGCAATGGAAAACGCCTCATCCTCCCTGCCGATGCCGCGCCCCTACTGCCCTCGATCCTGGCTTTGGAGAAACCCGGGTTTTTCATGGAATACGAGGTCCTGCTGGCCGCCGACTTCAAACAACTCACCGAATTCGCCGCCAAAAATCCCCAAGGCACCCTCGCCTCGCCGATCGCGAAATTCCGCGAAATCCGCGACAAAGTCGGCACCACGGATGTCCGCCAATACATCGCCAATAGCTTCGTGCGCCAACGCCTCGCCGCCGTGCTTCAGGAAGCACCCAATCACATTTCCGCCAAAATGCTGCTCATCCAGGCCGCTGGCAACCGCCCCACCCTCGTCGCCCGCAGCGTGCTCGCCGCAGAACTCCGCCGCGCGATCGCCCCCATCCACTGGCTCTACACCACACAAGAGTATCAATACACCAGCAGCGATCTCGAAAAGGTCAGCAGTGCCTACGAATCCAGCCGGTCCAAGGTGGACGCCCTGCTGCGCTATGCGGAAAAAAACGATCGCCTCCTCGTGGAAAACACCCAGGAAATGGTCATCGCCATTCGCAACATCGACCGCGCCGGCCGCGCCCGTGGCGAGGACTACATCGTCCGCAACAACGTGAGCAGCGCACTCAAGAATTTCAAGAAACTCTACGCCAAGGTAGTCAGCGAACTCGCCATCGAAGTGGGTGAGGAACCGCCGGAACTCAAACAATGATCCGCACCCCGCCCGGCACCGGCAGCGGTTCTGCAAAAGGATATCCATTCGCTTGGATGCAAACTTGCCATTGCACGCGGGATCGGTAGCTTGCCCGGCATTGTGAGGTTTTGCCTGCTCCATCCATGGTGTGGAAAACTCGCGCTGCTCGTCGCAGCGGCGGGCATCAGCTCGTGCGACAGCCCGCAGAAACAGGCGCTCAAGCAGCTTTCCAAGTCCGGCATCGAGGCCTCCGGCCGCTCGCTCGTCGAGGCCGTCCGCAAGCGCGAAACCGCTCTAACAGGATTGTTGTTGGAAGCCCGCGTCTATACCGAGCACCGCGATGAACACGGCCTCACCCCCTTGGGTGTGTCGGTTTCCAATCGCGATGTTTCCACCACCCTCATGCTGCTCAACAGCGGGGCCAACGTGAATGCCACCCTTGGCAAAAAATCCAGCGTGCTCGGCATCGCCGCGCGGCAGGACGATGCCGCCACCGTGGAAACCCTGCTCGCCGCCGGAGCCCGGCCGGATGGTTTGATGCCCGATGGCGAGAAAATCCTGCCCTGGGCCATCCGCGAGGGACGCGCCCAGCTCGTGGAAATCATGATGAAGGCCGGGGCCGATCCCCACCTCCGGGATATGAAGGGCAATCCCCTGCTCCACATCGCCATGGAATCCGGCCAGCGCGAGCTCACCCACTCCCTCATCGAACTCGGGGCCGACCCCGCCACCACCAATGCCCGCGGTGAGACCACCCTCCAGATCGCCCTCCGCCGCGGCTGGCTGGACGCCGTGCCCAAGCTCGCCGCCGCCGGGGCGGATCCCAACGCACCATGCCCCGATGGCCGCACCCTGCTCGATCAAGCCATGGCCGCCGGGGACAAGGAAAAGGCCGCTCTTTTCCTGAAAATCGGCGCAGACCCCAAACACCCCGGCAGCGGCAGCGCGGCAGACTCACCGCTGGAACGCGCCTTTGCGGACGATTCCACCGATTGGTTGGAACTTTTCCTCCGCCACCAAAGCACCCCGCCCAATG
>JALOTR010000318.1 GCA_025457805.1 Akkermansiaceae bacterium
GATGTTGAGGAAATCCGCCATCGCTTCCTCGGAGACCCCATTGCGTGAGGCGAAGTCGATCCAGGCATTGCGGTCCGAGGCGCGCACGACGAAGTCCCCTTCGACAAAGCCGAAGGCGAGCATCGTCTCGATGGCGAGTGCGATCAACTCCGCATCGGCCGCAGGTCCGCCCTCGCCGAGAATGTCCACATTGAACTGATGAAACTCCCGTCCCCTGCCCTTCTGGGGTTTTTCGTAGCGGAAGCACTGGCCGATTTCAAACCACTTGAGCGGCTTCGGAAAATGACGTTGGTGCTCAGCCACAAGGCGGGCCAAGGAGGCGGTCACCTCAGGACGCAGCGTGACGTCGCGCCCGCCCTGATCCTCGAAGCGGAACAACTGGGCGGAGAGCTCGCCGCCGGATTTTTTCAGATAGAGACCCGTGTCTTCGAGAATCGGCGACTCGTATTCGACATACCCGCAGCGCCGGGCGACGGAGCGCCAGGTCTCGAACAAATAATTGCGGACCGCGCATTCACGGGGAATGAAGTCGCGGAAACCGGGAAGAGCTTGGAAAGAGGGTCCTGCCATGGGCGGGCGGCGAGGATGCACGGCGGTTTCCGCATTTCAAGACGTGATTGCGGGATGGGAAGAAACGGCGCTTCAGTCGCGCAGGCGTTTGGCGAGATCAGGATCAGGAAGCGCGCATGCATCTGCCCGGCCCATCAACCGGTAACGGTTTCTAGCAAACCAACGGTATGCCGCATCCCGAAGCGGCTTGGGAATCAGCGCGGCGATTTTCAGAAACCTCCAAAAGCCACCCAACACCCCGCACAGCTCGATGAGCGCATCGCTCTCGGTGAAGGAAATTCCATCGCTTTCCCTCAGCAAAACCATGCTCCCCCCGCCTTCTTTTGCAAAGTGGCCAAAGCCATGTGAAGCGGCCAGCGCGCCTTGCAGCGAGGCGAATTCCAGCGGCGCATCACGACTCCAGCGGGCAATGTTCCGGACCGAGCGGGAGCAAAACCCGCACTCGCCGTCGAAAAACAACACCCACGCCATGCGGCGATGCTAACTTCGGGAACCCGGCATGCCAGCGGGAAACCGGGAAATCCGAGGCGCTGGGAGAAAATTTCCGACGATGGGAAAATCTGCTTGCCGAAAACGGAGATTTTCAGAAGCTGTTCACATGATCACACGACTGACGGATTCAGCTGACACCGGCGCCTTTCGGCCGCTGCATCAAGCTACCGAGAGCCCGCGCATCATGGACATGCCGAATGATGATCGTCCGCGTGAAAAACTCGCCAAGCTCGGCCCCGCCGCCCTCGACAATGCCGAGTTGATGGCACTCTTCATTTCCACCGGCACCCGCGGCCGCAGCGCCATCGATATCGGCCGGTCCCTGCTCCACAAATACGGCTCCATGGGCGCACTCGGCGGATTGCCTGTTTCCGAACTCGCCAAGGAACACGGCCTCGGCCTCGCCAAAGCCTCCAAACTCGCCGCTGCCTTCGAACTGGGCACCCGCGTCGCCCGGGAGCAACTCAAGCAGATCCCGCTCGATACCCCGGAGCTGATCCACGAATACTTCGGCCCACAGATGCGGCATTTGTCGCAGGAGCAAGTCGTCGTCGCCGTGCTGGATGCCCGCCTCCGCCACATGGGCACCACGGTGGCCTCCGTGGGCACGGCCAGCGAGTCCACTGCCCATCCTCGGGAAATCCTCAAACCCGTCATCACCCGCGGCGGCCATGGCTTCGTCCTCATCCACAATCACCCCTCCGGCGATCCCAGCCCCAGCCGCGCCGATGAAATCATAACCCGCCGCCTGGTGGATGCCGCCAACCTCATGCAGCTCCAATTTCTCGATCACGTCATCATCGGCCGCCCCTTTCCCGGCCGCACGCCGTATTACTCATTCCGCGAGGCGGGTTTGATTCCCTGACAGGCGCGGATTTCCCCCGGGTTGCAATTCCAACTGGTCCTCCTAAACTCTCCCGAACATTTCATGTATCGCCACCACATCAGCCGCATGATCCGATCCCTGATCTTCCTCGGGATCGCGCTGGCTGTCGTCGGTGCCATGGGCCTGCTGTGGTGGGCCAACCACACCGGCCTGCCAGAGCCTTGGCGGGTGGCCATCGAGAAGGAAATCAGCAAACAAGGCGTCCACGTCAAAATCGGCGGACTCAGCTACCTCCCGCTCCGGGGCGTGGTGGCCTCCGATGTGCGCTTGTTCTCCGATGACAAGTGGGTCCACGAAATTTCCCGCCTTGAGCGCGTCCTTCTCGGCTTTGATAAAACCAAACTCGCCCGCGGCAAATTCCACCTCACCAAAGTGGAACTCAAAAACGCCGGACTGCTCCTCCCCGTCGATCCCGAAGACCCCACCTCGGATGCGCTCAAGGTCACCGGTGCCAATGGCACGCTCCTGATGCCCGGCAACCGGCGATTTGAAATCCGGAACGCCACCGGGAGCATCGCCGGCATCGATGTGAGCCTCAATGCCCGCCTCATCGGCTATCAACAGGAAGGGGAATCCGACAACTCCGCCAAACAACGCGGCCAACGCCGCGAGTTTCTTGCCAAAATCATCCACGAACTTCGGAAATGGCACTTCGATACCGACCAACCGCCCTCCATCAAGGTCATCCTCGAGGGCGATGCCAACGACGGCAGCTCCCTTTCCGCCAAATTCGCGATCAAGGCGAAAAACATCGAGAAAAACGATCACCTGCTGGAGACCGTGTCCGCCGAGGCGGAAATCAATGGCGACCTGCTCACCGTGACCTCCCTCAAGGCCACCGATTCCCGCGGAGCACTGGAAGGACGGATCGACTATGACATTGGCGATCGTGATGGCCGGTTCGACATCCGTTCCGGGTTGGAAATCCCGCCCCTCCTCAAGGCATGGCTGGGCGTTCCCCCTTTGCAGAACATCGTGATCGGAGGAGCCCAGTCGATTCAAACCGAAGGAGAGTTTCGCCTGGATGAAAACAACATCCCCAAGGTCCACATGACCGGAAAAGCCCGCTGCGAATCCGTCATTCTCAAAGGCGTTCATTTCAATGCCATCGATACCCAGTTCTCATGGCGCGAGGGGGATTTGTTCATGCGCAATGTCGTGCTCACCCGCTCGGATGGCGAGGCCCGCGGCAAGGCCATGATCCAATGGCCATTGGTGCGGCTGGCCCTCGATTCCACCTTCCCGGAGCAAGTCTTCAAACCCTTCTTCATCGGCCAACCGCTCGAAAAAGTCATCGGCGATTTCACGGATCGGGAAGGCGCGGAAGTGCGGGTTTCATTGGAAGGCGGGTTCGATGCCACCGACCGCCATTCGTGGGCTTACACCGGTTCCGGCCGGGTCAAGAATGTCAACTACCGCGGCGTGCCCGTGAATTCAGCCGACTGCAAATTCTCGCTCAGCCACCATGAGCTCGATTTCCATGATGGCACCGTGGTCTTCAACTATCAGGACTATCCCATGCGCAAGGCATTCAGCGGACCCACATCAGGCACCGCGAAAATCGGCCGCATCCGCTATGAAGCCAAAAGCAAGACCGTGGAGGTCGAGGACGTGGCAGGAACCTTCTGGGCGGCACCGCTCGTGAGACTCTTCGCTCCGAAAGTGGCGGATACGCTTGAGATCTATCGCTTCCACAAACCGCCCCGCCTCAAAGGCTCCGGCGTGGTCGATGTGACACCGGAAAGAAGGACCTCGCTGGATATCCAGTTCGATGGCGAATCGGCCGCGGACTATGTTTTCCTCGGTGAAAACATCACCCTCGCCCAACCCTCCGGCAAAGTAGGCATCCGCGGCGAAAAGGTGTTGATTGAAAAACTCACGACCGAGGCATTCGATGGACCGGTCGCGGCGGACTTCCAATTCAACGGCAAAGGTCAACTCACGGGCGAGATGTCATGGACGCGCCTGTCCATCCCTGCCCTCGCATCCACCTATGGCTTCCAGATCAAGGGTGGCGGTTCGGTGACAGGGCGTTTGGAGTTTGGCATCACGGATGGCAAGGTGGAATCGATGGATGGCAAAGGCCTCTTCGCCCTCGAAAAAACCGAGTTGTTTTCCGTCCCCATGTTCGGCCCGCTCAGTTCCGTGATCAGCGGCGTGCTGGGAGACAAAAGGGCGGGCTTCGAACGTGCGAAAAACGCCTTCTGCACCTTCGATATCGAAGATGGCATCCTGCAAACCCATGACTTCCAGACGGCCACCACCTCCCTCACCTTCGTGGGCGAGGGAAATGTGGATTTGAAGAAGCGCGAACTCGACATGATCATGCGCATGAATGCCAAAGGTCTGTTAGGTCTCATCACCCTGCCCTTGAGACCATTCTATGGCATGTTTCAATTCCGCGGCACCGGTCCGCTCAAGGATACCAAATGGGAGAACGTCATGTTCACCACTCCCAGCGAGGCACAGGCCGGCTTGCTTGCCCCGGCTCCCAAGGCGCGGGTGGTCGGCAGCGGTGAATGAGCGACTTTTTCGAAGTGATCCCTTGCACCCGCCCCATTGAAGTGTCACTAATTCTTCCCAAGGCAGGCCATCCCGGTTTGCCCCGAACCATCATCCGTCATGTCCAATCCATTCTCCACCCCCAGCAGCCTCGATCCCGAGGCCGGTTTCACTCCCGCGCCCTCCATTTCGCAAGCCGCCAATGACCTTCGCACCGCCGCCGGTGAAAAAGCGCGTGAGTTCGTCCACACGGCGGAAACCAAGGCCAGCGTCATCAAGGAGCGTGCAGTGGAGTCCGCCCAACACTTCCGCGAGACCGCTGCCGAGAAAGCCGCAGCCCTCAAATCCGCCGCCACGGAAAAGGCCGCCCA
>JALOTR010000319.1 GCA_025457805.1 Akkermansiaceae bacterium
CACCACCCTCAGCGGCAGCGGCCACCTGCTCTTCACCGGACCGGTCAACGCCGGATCGAGTCCCAAAACCCTCATCGTCGAAAACCCCCGCACCGAAATCAGCGGCGTCATCAGCGGCAGCGGCGCGCGGGTGAAATCCGGACCCGGCACCCTCGTCCTCAGCGGCGCGAACACCTACACCGGCCCCACCACCGTCAGCGCCGGCACCTTGGAAATTCATGGCTCCCTTGCCGCCGCCAGCGCCGTCAACGTGGCCTCCGGAGCCACCCTCAGCGGCAGCGGAGCCGTCCCGGGTGCCGTCGCATTCGCTGGCGGATCGCGCCTCGCCTGGTCCCTCGGGGGAAACCAAGTTCCCGCCCCCCACCTCAGCACCGGCCCGGTCACCGTCGCCGCCGGGGCGATGGTCAACCTCGTCTTCGACGCACCCGGCAGCACCGTGAACTTCACCGATCCCTTCTGGACACAAATCCGCGCCTGGCCACTGCTCACGGCCACCGGCATCACTGGAAATTTCACCCTCGGCACCGTCGGCAACGACTCCGGCGGCCGCCCGATCACCGCTTACGGCAGTTTCCATCTCCAAACCCAGGCCGGCGGACTCTCGCTCATCTTCGCCCCGGATGGCCTGGAACTTCCACCCGCACCCACCGGTTTCCGCGCTTCCGCCTCCCGCAATGAGGTCGCCCTCACCTGGAATGCCGCGCTTGGAGCCACCGGCTATCTCGTCCTCCGCTCCACCCAACCCGGCGGGCCTTACGAGAGCATCGCCACCGTGGTTTTCGGCACGAGTTATACGGATCGCTCGGTCGTGGATGGCACGGCCTATTACTATGCCATCGCCTCCACCAACCCGAATGGCAGCAGCGGGCCGTCGGTGGAAATTGCCACCCAACCCCATCCACCCGCCACCTTCGACAAGGCGGCGAACACCCTCAACCTCGATCTCGCCCCGAGTTGGATCACCGGCATCATCCCCACCGCGCTCGACACGGCCCGCTGGACCGGTCTCCCGTCTGCCAACCCGGTTCTGCTCGGCTCGGCCACCGCATGGCACGGCATCGAGATCGCCTCCAACGGCGGCCCCGTCACCGTCGATGGCGCGCAAACCCTCACTCTCGGCAATGGCGGCATCGCACTCGGCACCGCCAGCCACGACCTCCTCATCCGCTCCTCCCTCCGCCTCGGCACCGGCCATCAGGTGTGGGAAACTTCCGCCTCCGCCGATCTCGCGTTGCAGACCGGAAATTTCACCCGCAGTCCCGGCTCCACCGTCCACCTGCGTGGCGCGGGCAGCGTCACTTCCAGCATGGGCGGCCTCGCCAACAACAGCAGCTCCGGCGGCGGAATCCTCGGCCCATGGGCCAGCATCGGCAGCGGAGCGACGAGCCAGTTTGCCACCCTCTCCAGCGGCACCCTCAGCCCCTTCACCGGAGCCATTGCCTCTGCCGCCTTCGGTTGGACCAGTGGAAATCCGGCTTCCAACAATTACGACGTCGCCGGCGCCCAAACCGCCCTCGGCGTCAGCCGCGCCGCCCACACCGTGCGCTACGCCGGTGCTGCCGCCAACCAGATCTGGGGCAACAGCGCTGCCAATGTCACCTTGACCCTCGATGGTCTCCTGAACTCCGGCTCCGGCCTGCTCACCCTCAGCAAAGGCGGCACCGGCACCGGCACCGCGCTGGTCGTCGGGGCAGACCGCGAACTCGTGCTTCACGCCGCCAACTCGGGCATCTCGATCCAGATGCCGATCTTCGATCACTCCTCCGGCGCATCCGCCCTCACCACCCTCGGCAGCGGCGGCGTCACCCTTGGCGCGGCCAACACCTACACCGGCCCCACCACCGTCGGCTCCGGCACCCTCGTCGTGTCCGGTTCCGGCACGCTGGGAAATGGCCCCCTCCACGTCGCCCACGGCGCGGAACTCCAGCTCAACAAAGCCCTCACGCTCTCCCAGCCCAGCTCCGGCCGCGGCACCATCCGCAGCACCTCCACCATCACCCTGGCAGGCGATTTCAGCGGTTTCAGCGGCACCTACATCCACAATTCCACCTCCAGTTCCACCGCCCTCACCAGCACCGCCGCCGCCAGCCGCTTCGCCACCTACCACATCGCCAGCGCCCAAGGCAGTGCGCAAGGGATCCTCACCAACGTCCCCTCCGGAAACAACACCTTCGACTTCGGCGCGCTCACCGGCGTGGCAAATTCGCTCCTCCGCAATGGCAACAGCGTCACCGGAAACACCACCCTGCGCGTCGGTTTCCTCCATACCGATTTCACCTACGCCGGCTCCATCGGCGGGGGAGGGGGCACGCTGGCCCTCACCAAGACCGGCGTCGGAACTTTCACGCTCAGCGGCACCCACACCTACAGCGGAGCCACCCGCGTCGAGGCCGGCACCCTCATGCTCGGCGGCTCCCTGAATGGCAACAGCGCCGTACAAATCCTCCAAAACGCCCGCCTCGCCGGCACCGGCACTTCCAATGGCAGCACCCTCGTGAACTCCGGCGGCATCATTTCTCCGGGAAATGGCCAGGGCGGCATCCTCACCCTCAGCGGCACCCTCACCTTGCAAAATGCTGCCATCCTCGAAGCCGGCATCGGCACCAGCTCCGGCCGACTCGCCCTCAGCTCCGTTCCCGTCGTTTCCGGCATCGCGAAAATCCGCGTCCTGCCCCTCGCCGGATTCGCCACCGGCACCTATCCGCTCATCACCGGCGCAGGCAGTCTCAATGTGGCCAATTTCACCGTCGAGGACGCCCCGCCAGGCTACGTTTACCTGCTCAACAGCAGCGGTGGCACGCTTTCCCTCACCATCGCCGTGCCTCCCATCGCCCCGGCCGGACTCACCGCCAGCGGCGGAAACAGCTCGGTCGCCCTGCAATGGACCGCCTCGCCCGGGGCTTCCCACTTCACGGTCAAACGCGGCAGCCCCGGCGAATCCCCCGAAACCTACGAAACCCTCGCCACCGTCTTCGGCCCCGCCTTCAACGACAGCACCGCCCTTCCCGGCGCACTGCACTCTTACGTCGTCACCGCCTGGAACCCCGCTGGCGAAAGCGCCCCCTCCGCCACCGCCATCGCCGGCCTGCTCACTCACATCCCGGTCTGGCGACACCTCCACTTCGGCACCACCGAGGATGCAGGCGATGCCGCAGACGCCGCAGACCCCGACCACGATGGCCTGAACAATCTCCTCGAATACGCCCTCGCCACCTCTCCCACCACCGCCAATTCCGCCAGCCAGCCCCAACTCATCCAGCCCGGCACCCACCTCGGCATCAGCTTCACCCGCAATGCCTACGCCCTCGACGTCGTCACCAGCGTCCGTGTCACCGACGACCTCTCCTCCGGCACCTGGCAGGAAATCGCCCGCGGCACCGGCGGTGCCCTCTTCACCAACGTCGTCGATGGTGTCCCCACCGCCGCCACCGTCACCGAAACCGGCACCGGCCCCATCCGCAGCGTCACCGTCACCGACACCGTCCCCAAAAACGACCCCGCCCACCCCCGCCGCTTCATGCGAGTCTTCGTCGAACGCTAACTGGGAGCGCGGAATTCATTCCGCCGCCCAAAGCCCCCCCGGGAGCGCTGAGCCCCAGCTCGGCGCGGCCAAGCTCCGCCCAAGCCGAACTCGGCCTTCACAGCTCCGCAAGATGAAGCAGGCCACAAAGCCCTCGCGCCAAAAATGTAGCGGCGTGTCTATGACCGTCGCACTTCCCCTTCTCCCGCCGGAGGCTAACTCCGCCAAAGAACCGCCCAAGCCCCGCGCGCAAAGCCCCCAAGGAGCGGCGATATCCGATCGCCGATGCCAAAGAACCGCCCAAGCCCCAGCGCGCAAAGCCCCCCCAAGGAGCGGCGATATCTGATCGCCGATGCCAAAGAATCGCCCAAGCCCCGCGCGCAAAGCCCCCCTTGGTCCCAAAGATCGTGGATAGTAGTTCGGAGATAACAGCGATCATCCACAATCCCAGATTTCAGATTTCAGATTTCCCCCTCTGCGGTCCCTTGGCATGCCCCGGCATAGCTGCGCGACGCCGTGCGACCTTCTTGTCCGGCATAGCTGCAAGCGACGACGGATGCGCCTTTTCAACCTCCATAGCTTCAGCGACGGATGGTGGCGTTTCAATCTCTTCCCTCCCCGCCGCCCCCAGATAGCCCCCCCAAAAAATGGTCTCGCAAAAGCAACCGCTTGCACCAAACTCCCATCAAAGATCCAAACAGATATCACTGAGCAGTTTGCAACGGATTCGACGGATCACCCGGATATTTTACAGACAATTGACACACAGCCTACGAGTTTTCACCTAACGTTACGACATGACCCGATTTTTACTACTTATCACCTTCACTCTTTCCGTCGTTACAAAGGCCGAGGATTCCTTGTGGACTGACAACAAACTCACTCCTGCCCAACCATTTCGTGGAAGCGTTCTTGCTGTCGAAGCCAGTTGGGGAGGTTATCGATTGGTCATCGAGAGCATGGGTGAGGGAGACAAGACCTATTGCATCGCCCAAGTCTGGCCGGGGCATTCCCTACTGACTTACGAGATCGTCGACAAGGACAGTTTGCCCAAGCCAAGCGTCACGACGGTCCATCTCAATCCAGCCGTTGAGATTAACCGTTTCAGCTGGTCAATGGGGCCGTGGAAGATTGGAAGTATTTTTGGCGATGACGACAGCCTCAAGAAGGTCGTGGAAGCGGCGCGAATCAGCGAGAATCAAAAAGCCAAGCCAAGCCACACTGGCAAACCCGCCGCCATTCCCAAGTCGAAGGCGGAAGACACCGACAA
>JALOTR010000320.1 GCA_025457805.1 Akkermansiaceae bacterium
GGAATTTCACGGCGGCCGGAGAGTAAGGGTTGATGGCGAGACCGATGCCACCGGGACCGGCGCGTTTGACATCCGCGCGATCCACCCGGCTCTCGATTTTTCCGTCTTTCACTTCGAACAATCGCTCCGCGTGTTCCTCAGTGATGTGCGGTCCGCCCATGCGCCAACCCGCGGACGGCGTGAGGTCGATGTTCATGCCGAGCCGCCGCGCTTCGGTGACGGTGTGGTTGAACATGGCGAACCAGTCAGGGGTGAAAATCGGGATCGAGCGCTGCTCCTCGCCTTTCACGCCATAGATGCCGATGACTCCCATGTTGCCCCAGCCGGCCTGCTGATAGGTTTCGAGATTCCAAGTGAGATCCCCGCGGGTCACCGCGCTGCCCGGCCACCACCAGTAGGATCCGGCGCGGGCCTCGGGGCGGATCGCCGGCCATCCCGGCATGGTTTCTGAGGCGGTCGCGCCGGTCCATTGCGTCCACTCCACGAGATCACCGCTGGAGTCGATTTTCTCCTCCGAGTTTCCCCCCAGAAAGATGCCGGTTTCGGAAGGTGTCCTCAGCTCCTGATCGCCGCGCTCGATGGTTTCCGCGTTGATCGGGGCGGCGTATGTGGTGGCGGCCAGCAACAGGAACAAGACCAGCGGCTTCCACGCCGGACCAGATGGGGTTCGGAAACAGGCTCCCACGAAGGCATGCCTATGGTTTTGAGATAGGACACGCCCGCGGCTTCCTCCGTGGATGCGCCGAGCGACTGATAGAGATGCCCGGCTGCTTGCGAGTTTGCTTTTCTGGTGAAGGCCGTTGAGAAAGCTCATGAGAAGACAGGAGGGCGGGGAAACTGGCGGTGATTGAAAGAGCGAACCAGGTGCGGACTGGTGCCCGTTTGCTGGGTTTCACAAGTCGTCGGATACCGCAATCGAAATGCGGTTGTTGAGACGCGGTCCGGTATTGAGGAACAGATGGAGCCGGCCGTTTTCCTCAAACACACAGGGACTCATCAGGCCAGGATTGCCATCGCCGAACTGCGATGCATCCATGAAGCGGCCGAGATGGCGTGCCGGCCGGAACAAAGCGTCGGTTTCGGCTAGATATAGATGGAAATCGCGGTTGTGAATGCTTCCGGGTGGGCCTTGCGGGCTGGCATTGGCATGACATAACACCAAGTGCCTGCCCCGCCAGGGAAACCACCACGCTCCGGCAACCTGGTCGGTGCCCGGCGGAGGATCGAGGAAAGGTTTCGCGATCACGCGCCAGGCACGGGCATCGGCGGAACGTGCCTGATAGATGCGGCGGGTCCCGCGATCATTGCCCATGAACAACATCACGAACTCGGTGTCTTCTCCTTGGATCGGGTGGGCGAATACCCGTGCGTAGGAAGCCTCGCTGAGTCCGGGAACGTCGGCGGTGGAAAGCACGACGCCTTCCGCCTGAAACCGCAGGCCATCCGCCGATGTGGCGAGACGCGTCACCGGATTCTCGCCGTGATAGTAGAGGAAAAGCCGTTTTTCCTTTTTATGCCACAATGCGTGGGGCCCGGAGACGTGGGAAACGTCATGATGGGGCGGCCATTTTCTGGCGATGACCGGATTGTGTTCATACTCCGTCCACGGTCCCGCCGGATCGTCGGCGTAGGCGAGGCTGATCCCTCCCGGAGGATCATGTGGCGCATAGTAGAGATAATACTTTCCCAAGGGCTTTTCGATCCGTCCTGTTGTGGCGATCACGGACGGGAAAATCACGTCATCGTGCGGCCGGTAACGCAGACCCGCATAATCCAAGACCACGCCTTTCGGAACGAAACGCGGCAGCGCTGCCTGCTCCGCCGCTTTGGCGGCCACCTTCGCCATCACCGCTCCCGGAGCGAGAGGGTCCGCACCGAACCAGGCGCGCAAGATCGCCGGGTGCTCCGCCGCCTCCGCCTTCTCCAGCACCTTTCGCAGCACTCCCATGCGGATGAGAAACGCGTTGCGCCGCTTCTCGCTGGTGGCCGTTGCCAAGGTGAGTTCGGCGCTCTCGGCATCGGCGAAACCGTGACGCATCGCCTCGCGGTGCAGCCGCATCGTTTGGTTCCAGCAGGACTTCACATGCGCGGCATAGGCATCCCGCAAGCCTCCCCAGCCCAGCGCGCGGAGCTCAAGGATGGTTCCGCGATCCTCAATGCCAAGAGCCTTGAGATCCACCGTCAGATCCACTGTGCGATCACCCTCGAAGTCGTGGGTAATAAAATCAAAGAAACCGTTTCGATCACGATCCTCAAAGCAAACAACCTCTTCGGGCTTTGTGGCCTTGTCGCGCGAGACGAGTTTGTTCGGATGGGCCGCGCCCCAGTAGCGCCGGTCCTTGTCCACCAGCCAGACACCGCGCTCCGCGCCGAGCAGATGAATGCCGCCCGACCAGGTCGCAAGATAGAGCTTTCCGCCACCGCTGAAATCCTCATCCCACTCGCCACGATCACCGAGGGTATCGGCCTGGTTGTGGCGGATGACCGAGGCGGGATTGCCGTGCTCCATAACATAGGGGTCGCCCGGATAAAGCAGCTCTACCCGCTCCCAACGATGGCAATCGTCATCTTCGTCGAAGGTGAGATATGCCTTCCCCCAGCGGGTTGAAAACGTCCTTTCCATCGCCTGTGCATGTGGCAGGAAGAAGAACTGGTCGAGCTTGCGCCATTCCGGGTGACGGTAAAATGGCAGCGCCCATGCCGGTGCGGCCAATCCGGGAAAATGGTGCGCGTCGCCACGGTAATCGATTCCACTGCCGCCCCCGAAATAGACGGTCAGGTCATGATCCTTTTCGTTGTCGCGCGATGCATCGTTGTCGATGTCATAGGAAATCCAAACTTCATCGGCGATGCCGTCGAAATCGACGCGATTCTGTCCCGGGCCGACGAAACGGCGGGTGTCGGTAACGCGCATGGAGACCTCCGAACAACCGTCGCCGTCCGGATCCCAGAACAGGAAAGGGTTTTCCCAGTTCTTGCGCGGATCCTCAATGGCCCAGACCGGCATGTGTTCCTTGAGGAAAATCGCATTGCCATGGTAGTTCGGACGCCAGTTCACCTTGTTTTGATAACCCGCGAAATCCGTCCGCAGCTTGCGCCAATCGATACCGGAGAAGCGGCTGCTTTGGTCGAGATTGATCGATACAAAGAAATGGCTGCTGCCGGTAAAGGCCTTGGTCTGGGCAGGGCCCGGGTTCTCCTGATAGATCTCAATGTCCGCAATGGCATCGCCGTCCTTGTCCCACCACTTCAGCGTGAGGTCGGAAGGGCCTTCATAATAACCATCGCCGTCGACATCGATCTGCAAGGCATCGCCCAAGCCATCCGGCATCACCTCGTGGGCAGTGGCGTCGTCGTTTTCATCGATCCAGCGGATCCGCTTTCCATGCCACCAGCGCTCGCACATGTCCGGGTCGCCGTCGTCGTCCAAATCCACGCGGTGGATCCGCTCGTGCGCTTGTGCGCCAAGCTGCGAACGACGCGGCGATTCCGGGTCGGTCTCACGCGGCAGGACCGGCGCTTCCTGCCCGCCCGACAGGAGGTTCGGCATGATGGTGGCGATCAACAGCAGAAAGGCATTTTTCATGGTTGGAGAAAAAGATCGAATGCCGGATGAAGGAGTCGGCCGCTCTTTCTCACAACGGGAACAACCGCTGATTTTTGTCGCCTGATCACCTCCCGTATCTGCGCTAGAGAAGCCTCCATTCAGGCGTGTCGCGTGGCGGGTTTCAGCAGTGTTCACGGCCTGCTCTTGGGAAACTTCGCTGCCTAACGGGCTAAACCTAGAATGGAAGATGTGAACCACTGATTTCACTGATTAAACTGATTTTGAAGAGGTTGGAGAGAATGAGCTGTTCACCTAAAAGATGAGCAGATTCCCTAACAACTCTTTCTGTGAAATCAGTCAAAATCAGCGTAATCAGTGGTAAAATTGGTCGGCAACACCTTTGTCATCTTCCTTTTTTGGCTAAAGGCGAATCCAATCGAAAGAGGTGAGAACGTGGGATCAAGCGGGACGGAACGGCACTTCTTGGGCAGGAGCGTTCGCCGCGCTTTCGCCGGTTCCCCCGGCGGTGGAACCCTACCTTTGCGCTCAGTTAGGGCGGCACCGCTTGGGAAGCAGGTGAAGTGAACTCAGGTCACCCGCAGGAACTTAAGCAAACACCGAATCCACCGAGACGCCCTTGCCATCGAGGGTGGCGTAGAAGGAAGAAGCCGCAATCGGCGTAGCGAATTGTTTAAATTTGGGAACCGGAGCCTTCGAACAGGTCTTTGAAATCTCGAGTGTCCTAGACCTGCATACGATGACACCTGTGAATCTGCCCTGGCAAACCCCTGCACAAAGCGCTTCGGACTCCGCTTACGGCACCCCAGTAAGCCTAGCGGTATCCGGGTGGCAGTTGGCCTGGGTCCGCGAGGGCGAGGCCCGTAGGTATGTGAAGCCAAGCCATGCGTTCCTCGGCACCACGAATCTCGACCTCGGCAGTCTGACCGAACGCTTCCAAACCTGAATTCAATCGGTCCGACTCCAGCCCCCGGAGAACGAGGTTCTCGCGGCATTCCTCGCGAGGCGGCGCGCTGTCCCTATTGCTACCACCCGGATGATGGCGGGCGGGACATAATGGAACGTCAGGGCCGCGATGGCGGATTTGGAGATTTGGCCGGGGTGAGAGCTCAGATCAAATCACTCTGCCAACAGTCGGTAAAACGCCGCATTGTCCGGGGAGGCGAATTCAAACTCCAGCTTGCCGTCACCGGAAATCGTCGTCTGAGGTGCCGTCATGG
>JALOTR010000321.1 GCA_025457805.1 Akkermansiaceae bacterium
CCCGTTTTGAACAAGCCACCATCCAAGCCACTCATGGGGGATTCGATCGCGCAGGTTCCGGAAACCATGAATTCGGTCGGCGCGCCTGCCAGCACCAACGAGCCTCCTGTGAGGGTTGGCTGGCCTTCCTCCACAGTGAATGCGGTGATGGTGCGCGGGCCATCCAGAGCGATGGAAGAGGCCACGGCATCCTCGCCGGCAGAGAACACCACGGCCGCGCCATCCACCCAGGGTCCGGTGGCGGCGGTGCCCGCCGGGGAGAGCGACCACACGGCGGAACTTCCCCAAGTGGCGCTGGAAGGTGCGCCGGAGCCGGGCTCGATACCGTTAGCATCCAGATGCAGCAGGGCCGGCAACACGATCAACTGCACCGTCGCATTCGCAAACAATCCTCCAGCATCCGTGACTCTCACGGTGAAGAAATTGAAACCCACATGATCATTGTTGGGATTGCCCGTCAGGGAGCCATCCGCTGCCACCTGCACCCAGGGCGCACCCGCGAGTTTGGTATAGGTCAGGGTGTCCCCCTGCACGAGATTCGCATCAGTGGCGAATGCCGCCAACGTTTGTCCTTCATAGGCAAACAAGGCAGTGGCGGATCCCGGAGTGACGGGGCCATTGAACACAGGAGCCACATTGAAAAAGTCCACCTGAATGCGCAGCACCGCATCGGCAGAGAAGCCACGCGGGTCATTGACTCGGACGCCGAATTCCGAGAGCCCGATGTCTCCGTTGGCAGGCGTGCCGGACAAGCTTCCGTCCGCTGCGATGGACAGCCATTCCGGTCCGGAGAGTTTGGTATAAAACAACTCATCGCCATCCGGGTCCGATGTTTCCGTAGCCAAGGATGGACCGGCATATCCGCTACCAGCGAATGCACCGGGCCACACCAGCGGAGATCCGGACCAGACCGGTGGATGGTTGAAGTCCGAGATGATCACTTCCGCCGGATTTCCCAATATCTGATAGTCTCCGGCATCGAGTGTGAGGATAACATTTTCCACCCCTTCACCCACTTGATCATCCACCGGAGCGATGCTGACCACGACCTCTTCCTCGCCACCCGGGATGACGATGCTGGAGGGAATCAAATCATAGTCCACGCCATGGGTCGCGGAGCCGGAGAGTGAGTAGTTGACTGTTAGATTCCCGATCAGGGAACCACCGCGAATGAAAGTCATTGTTCCGGGATCCGGTCCGTTTTCCGAGGCATCCGAATCCGTGGCCACCACGGACACCGTGTTGACGATGGTGGAGGTGAGTGTGACATCATCGAAGGTCCGCACCGCGCCATCATCCGCGATGAGTCTCATCACATAATCATCTTCATCCGGGCAAGTCACCGCGCTGGTGGCTGAGGACGGGCTGGCGACATTGACGGGGGCTGTGCCGCTCACTTGGACCCAGTTCAAGCTCAAGGTGCCTGGGGAAGGAAGTCCATCGTCTTCCACCAGCCCGAGAAGTTCGCCAGGCACCGCAGCCACCAACTCTGCATCCTCGCCCGCATTTACGAGAGGACCCACATTGGATTGGGAGAATCCTTGAATCCCATCGAATGATGCAGCCCCGCCGTTGCCGGAGCTGCCGGAACTCCAGCACAACCCGGCAGTGAGTTCCCCGCCGAGGGTCATGGTGCCAATCGATGTCCATGAGATGCCATCGGCCGAGTGGAGGAAGTTGAGTGTTACTCCGGAACGGGTGATGCGGCACCACTCCGGCACCATGACGGACGCGACCACGGTTTCCAAATTCGCACCGCTGCCAACCGGGCGACGGATCCAGCGCAGATCTCCCGCGGCATCGAGGCCGATGAAGCCACTCACCGCACCGGCGTCCGGGGTGCTGCCCGCGCGGATCATCATGCCGGCACGTTCGTTGGAGGAGAGACCCACATCCGAGACGCTGGTGATGCGGGCGCGGACATCAAAATCTCCGGAGAAAACCTGGCCTAACAGATAACAGGCATCCGCGGTCCCGTTTTCCTCAATACCCGAGGACTCGCCGGTGAGAATCACGAATTGTTCCCCCACCCCGAAGTGCGATCCCGGGGAGCCGCTGCCGATGGTTTGTCCACCGAACTGACTGCTTGCCGTGGTGCCCGCAGTCACCTGCACGATGGAGGAGGAAACATTGTCCCCGTCCGTGGCATTGATGCGGAGGGTATAAGTTCCGGCTGTGGAAAACACTGCGGTGGTTTCCTCATTCTCCGGACTGCCGAAGGTGACACTGCCGGGGCCGGAAACCAGGAGCCACTCCAACATCGGAGCCGGACCATCCGGATCGCTCGCCGCCGCTTCCAGCAAGAGTCCGGTGGCGGGAGGAATGTCAGCTCTGCCGGCGAGCGGGCTCACCACGGCGACCTTGGGAGTGCCCGCGGCTTTCATGATCTGCACGCCATTGAGTGCATCCGCATAGATGCGCACGTCATCGATGGTGCCAGCGAGAAAGGCGGAGTTGTTTCTCACATTTTTACCAATCGCCACCGTGTGCAAAGGATCCAGTTGGCGCAAGGTTCCACTGCCCGTGGCTTGCAACACGCCATCGATGAAGATCCGGCCCACCGCGCCATCCCTCACGCAGGCCACATGATGCCATTGGCCGTCATGAATGGTGACCGCGCTGGTGATATCAAATTGAAATCCTTCATTTCCCCCTTCGGCATCCATCCCATAAATGCTGAAGCGGACTGCGCCGGTGGATGTGGCCTGGACAACATATCTGCCGATGTCCCCGCCCGCACCGCTTTGCTGCTGCTGGAGGATCATTCCATTCGATGCATGGCTGGAAGGCAGGCGCACCCAGGCGGCAAGTGTGAATGAGGTGGAACCGGCGAGGGCATCACTGCCGGGATAAGCGGCACTCGATGTCGTTCCATCCAATTCCAAGGCCGGATTGGCAGCGCCGCGGGAAATCCAGTTGGCGGCACCGGAAACCTGGGCATCCCTGCCATTGCCGGAAGCATCCACCACTTGGATGCCAGTGGTTTCATCCAGTTTCCACCAGGTGTGGAGCCGTTCGTGCAGTCCCACCACCTCGATGGTGGCGGTGGCGGTTCCCTGCAAGGCGGGGCTGCCGCTGTCGGTCGCGCCGACCGTGATCTGATAGACATCCCCTTGCGCCAACGCGCCGCCATCGGCCACCTCCAGGTTTCCATTGGCGGGATTGATGGCAAAAACGCCAGACTCGTTGCCGGAAATGATGCTGTAGGAAGTGATGGTCTCACCCAGATCCGGCTCTACAAAATCGAGACGTCCAACAACATGGCCATTGGCGGCGGCGGGGCGGACGATCAATGTCTGGTCGTTTGCCCAGGGCGCATAGTTTTCCTGATAGGGCACCAGCCATTTTCCGGGGATGATGGCCGGCGCCATGGTTCCGGGCGGCTGCCAGGCAACTTGCACGTGATCGCCTCCCGTCGATTCCTTGTGACGCACTTCCAGATAGTAGGATTGCCCTGCCGTCAGACTCACCGCGGCGGATTGCTGGCTGGGGTATTTGGTGAAATCATTGCGATTCGCCCAACTCGACAAACTGGCACGGAAGACGATGTTTTCCGGATCATCATCGGTGCTGAGATGCAGTTCCGCCGCATCGTCCGCAGAGATCCAGAATGTATAAGTTCCGGAAACGGGTGCGATGAGATGGGCGCGCAAGGTGCTGCCATAGTCATCCCCTTGGGGACCGCCGCTGTCCAGAGATGGAAGAACTTCTTCCGTGTGCGGCTTGCCGGAAAAACGGGGATGAATGACCAGTGACTCCACACTGGAGCCGGGGATTTCCCGAAAGACGCTGCGCATCACGCCTCCGGGGACAAGGTCTTCGCCAAGATCGAGCACACTGATGGCGAGCACGGCATCCGTGCTGTTGGATGGGGTGAGATGATCGGTGGCCCGGATGCCCAAGGCATAACTCGGAGTGGTTTCAAAATCGAGTGGACCGGCCGTGGTGATGGTGCCGGTCTCCGCATCGATGGCAAAGGCAGCGCCGGTATTTCCCGAGATGATCGAGTAAGTGACATAGTCGCCGCGATCCGGATCAGTGGCTGCAACCCGCGTGAGCTCCGTGCCGAGGGTGACCTGCTCGGGAATGGAAACCGCTTCCGGCGTGGGAAAGTCCGGAGCCTCATTCACATCGCCGACGCTTACCACCGTGCGGAGAGTTTCGCTTGCCACGCCGAGGCTATCGGTGATTTGAATGAACAACTCGAAGGTTGCCGGAATCTCCCAGGTGGGGGAAAGCGATTCGAAGTTGAGCAGGATGGGCGAGTTCACCGTGATTTCCCCGCTGGCCGGATGAAGTTGGAATGTATTGCCCGTGTTGCCGGAGAGAATGGCATAACTCAAGACTCCCGCACCATGGTCCGCCCTTGCCGTCACGGTGCCCACGCTGGTGCTGGCGGGGGAATTCTCCGCAACGCTGAAGCGCTCGGCAGGCACGCCACCGTTGATCGTGCCGGTGACGGTGTAGGCTCCGAGGCTGGCATAGTCCGAGTAACCCGTGGACAAGTTTCCACGACCCACGCCGGAGACGCGGAGGAAATAATCCCCTTCTAACAGATATAAGCCGGAGAAGAAGGCACTAAGCGAATTCGATGGATCGTGCGCGGCGATGGGAGTGCCGGTGGAAGTGAGGATTTCCGCTTTGATGTCCAGATTCGGATGGGCAAGCACGGCCCTGATATCCAACGAGAGTGTGCCGCCAGTGCTTGAGAAACGGAAGGCATCCTCATCCGCGGAATTTCCGATCACCCCTTCGTTAGCCACCTCTCCGCCGGTGGAAATTTC
>JALOTR010000322.1 GCA_025457805.1 Akkermansiaceae bacterium
GTCGGACTTGGGGACTTTGAGGCCGTTGTGGGAATGGGTGACATGCCAGGCGGCGGCGGCGTAATCGTAAGCGAGAGTGGCGAGGCCGCTGGCCATGGCTTCGAGCAGGACGTTGCCAAAGGTCTCGGTCTCGCTGGGGAAAAGAAGAATGTCCGCAGAGGCATAACAGGCGGCGAGTTCGGTGCCGGTGCGGTAGCCGGGGAAATGGACTTCCGGGTGCTCGCGCTGGAGTTTGCGGCGCGCGGGGCCATCGCCGACGACGACGCAGATGACATCGGGGCGGGATTGGCGCATGCGGTCGAAGGCGCGGATGGCGAGTTCGATGTTTTTTTCCGAGGAGACCCGGCCGACGACGAGGGCGACGGGCGTATCGTCACTCGCATTCCAAGTGGCGCGGAGGGCGGGATCGCGGCGGGAGGGGTGGAAGAGGTCGGTATCCACGCCGCGGCCGACGACGCCGACGCGGGAGAAGCCGGCTTGGAGGAGTTTTTCCCGGGCATCCGGCGAGGGGACGATGGTGCGGGCGAGGCGGCCGTGGAACCATTTTTGGTAGCGCCAGACGCGTTCCGCAAAGCGGTGCATGCCGTATTGGGAGAGGTATTCGCGGAAATTCGTGTGAAACCCGCCGATCACCGGGATGCCGAGGCGGCGGGCGGCGGCGACGGCGGAGAAACCGAAGGGAGTCTCGATGGCGACGTAGATGAGATCCGGGCGGGCGCGGGTCCAGCGTCGGCGGAGTTGGCCGGGCCAGGGTGCGCCCACGCGGATTTCCCAATAACCGGGCAGCGGCCACCAGGGAACGCCGGTTTCCCCGGGCGCGCCGGTGGCTCCGGAGCGGATCACTTCCACGCGGTGGCCGAGAGCGCGCAGGCCGCGGCAGAGGTGGCCGAGCGAGAGGGCGACGCCATTGATATCCGGCACGTAGGTATCGGTGACCACTTCGATCCAAAGCGGTTTTTGCGCAGAAGTTGGGGTTTCCTGGCTCATCGGGGGCGGGTCAGCGGGCGAGTTCGACCCAGAGTTTTTTGAGTTTCAAGATGGATTTGAGATACCAGGCGCGGCGGTCCGCAGTGGGCGGGCGGCTGAGGAGGCGGGCGGCTTGCAGGGCGGTGGTGAATTCGCCGCTGAAGGGGTTGAGGTAGCGGGGGTAAACGACAAGGGCGGCGCAGGCGAGTTCGTTGAGGGTGAGGCGGCGCGTCCGGCGAGGGCAGTGGAGCTGATCCCGGGTGAGGCCCCAGCCGGCGTAAAAGGGCAGGCCGTAGGTGACAACGGGAACATGGCGGATGAGGGCTTCGAAGCCGACGGTGGAAGTCATCGTGTGGACCGCATCGCAGCGGTCGAGCCAATCGAGCACATTTCCCTCGGTGACGACGAGATCGGCGATGGCTTCCGCGGAATCCGGCAAAACCGCGCCGTGGCGGACTCCGGCGACGAGGTCCGGGTGGGCCTTGAAGATGAGGAAGGCGTCCGGCTCGGCCTCGCGGACACGCCGGAGGAGTGCGCCGTTGTTGCGGATTTCCGGGCTGCCGCAGGCGATGGAGGCGTCCGCTTCGACTTGGCCGGGCACGAGGATGACCTTGCGGCCGCCGGCTTGCGAGCGATCCCAGACGGTGGTGTTGGCGGCGAGGTTGTATTTGGTGAGGCGGTGCTTGCGCAGGAAATCGAGCAGCTCGGCGGTCTCGGCGAGTTGGTTTTCGGAAAATTCCCCTTTTTCGAGGATCTGTTCGAGGCGGCTGGGGGTGCGAGGGTCGAAGTAGATCCCGGAATCGTCCACCACCCACGAAAGCGGCCGGTGGAATGCCGCGCCGAGGCCGGTGGAGCGCAGGAAGCCATCTTCCACGCGGATGACGGAAACACCTTCCGGGGCCGTTTTTCCACCCCAGCAGAGGAGGCGGGAGTCGGGCAACGAGCGGGCGATTTCCATGGCCTCGGCCGGGTTCGCCGCATGCCGCACTTCGTGGGCGGGGGTGGAGAGGAAATCATCGGCGAGGCGGCGTTGCCATGGGGTCCAGCCGACCGTGACCCGGCCGCCGGGCGCTTGTCGCCAGAGGGATTGTTGGAATTCCAAATGATCCAGAATCCGCCCCAAGCCGCAGGGAGTGCCGTCATCCGGATCGAAATAATGCCCGTATCCCAAGTAAGCGGCGGCAAACAACTCGGTGAGCGGCAATTTCCTCAAACGCGGCGGCTTGGGGGCGTGGGAGCGATCGGTCGTGAGCCCCCAGCCGGTGTAGAAATTCCAGCCATAGGCCTTCACCGCGCAGCCGTGCAGCAGCGCTTCCATGCCCATCAGCGAGGTGCCCACATAGACTTCCCGGCAGAAGCTGAAGCAGGAGGCGGGCGAGAGGTCCGGTGGCAGGAGTTTCACCCGCGCATCCTGAAAGACCCATTCTGGAAAACACGAATGCTTGCCCCGATAGCGGTGATCCGGGTGGGCGCGGACGTAAACGGGCAGCCCGGGGTGCTCGTCCAGCGCGTCCTTCACCATGCGCTCGAAGTCGCCCTCGGCCACACCGCCGTGGCGGAGGGAGGCATCGCCCTTGGTTTGGTCCACCACCAACACGCCGGGCGCGAAATTTTCCGGAGGGCGGAAATCGCCGGGATACCAATTGTATTTCGATGCACGGATGCGGCGGAATTGGGAAATCAGCGGCTCGATTTCCTGCGGATCCGCCGGCCATGGGTTCATCCAGCCGACCGCGCGGCCTTGGTTGAGGGCGGAAATGAGGTCGCTGGTGCCCGCCGCATCGAAATACATCCCCTGCGAATCCGCCACCAGGCCGTAAACTGTGCCGGTCCCCGTTCTGAGCGAGCGGACCAGGGCATCCTCCAGCAGCATCACCCTGCCTCCCGCACGCCGGGCCGCCAAGCCGCTTGGCCGGTATCCCCAGCCAATGCTGAGGGAGTCCCCTTCCGGATGAAGCTTGGAGAGGAGCGGGACCAGCAACGAGTGCTTCCGGAGTTTGCGGAATGGCCACCCGATTCTGATTTCCCCGCGCCGAGCCATTTGTTGGCCCAAAAGCTCCCCGCCGCCCTCTGCAATGTCAATCATTGCTTGGGACAGGCTTCCCTCAAGCTGCCGGACCTTAACCTTGACAAGGCAAAGCTCCGCAACGCCATAATCCGGCGCGCCACGAGAGGCCGATTTCGCCGCAGGCATGACATGAGTCAGCCAACCGCCGCCGGAACCATGCGCCTCCCTCCGCCCACTCCCAGAGCCTCCATGTCCCTCAAACGATCGATCGCCATCAAAACCTTTCCGCTGAGAAATGGATGTGTGGAGATCTTCAGGATCAAATTCGGATTTCTGAGCCCTTCGCAAAAGCGCTACTATCAGAAAATCGACTCCTCCGGCCTGTTTGACCGGCACCATTACCAGCATCAGGCACGCCGGTCCCTCCTCGCCCGCGTCATGCCCTTGCGGCACTTCATCCTGCGGGGGGAAAAACTCGGGCTGCAGCCAAGTGCGAAGTTCGATCCGGAGTCCTACCTGCGCGCCAATCCGGACGTGCGGGACCTGCGCATTTTCCCGCTCAGGCATTATCTCGAATACGGCAAGGAAGAAAACCGCCCGCTCCAGATGCCACTCATCGCGAGGGGCGAGGTGTCACTTTCCAAGCTGCCCGTCATCCGCAAGCCGCAGCACCATTCCGGCCGCCGGATCGCTGTTTCGATCCATCTCTTTTACTATGACTTGTGGGAGGAGATGCTCGATAGCCTCAAGAACCTCCACACCCCCTTCGACCTCTTCGTGACCATCACCATCAAGGATGATTTCGAAGCGATCCTCGCCCGTGTCAAAGCCGACGTGCCGGATGCCCTGGTGGTCGGGATCCCCAATCACGGTCGTGATATCTTCCCGTTCATGCATTTGCTCAATGCGGGCGTGTTCGACGAGTATGATGCGGTCTGCAAATTGCATTCCAAAAAAAGTCCGCACCGCCAGGACGGACATGTGTGGAGGGATCACCTCATCCGTTCCATCCTGCCGGCGGACGGCAAGGCGGATGAATTGGTGAAGCGCATCCTCGCCGATCCTTCACTCGGCTTCGTCGTGGCGGATGGCCAGGTTTTCACCGACGAAAAATGGTGGGGCAGCAACCGCTCGCGCACGCGCGACCTTTTGCTCAACATCGGCATCGACATCCGCGAAATGCCGCTGCGCTTCCCAGCAGGATCCATTTACTGGGTCACCGCGCCCATCCTGCGTACGCTGCGCGGGCTTGGCCTGGAGCCATGGCACTTTGAAGTGGAAGGTGGCCAACTCGACAGCACGCTCGCCCACGTCATCGAGCGCGCCCTCGGCTTCATCGCCGCATCCGGACAACTCCGCATCGATCAGGTCACCGAACTTCTCGAGCGCCCCGCAGCGCCTGTAATACCGGGCAAACGTCCCCGCATTTATGCATTTTACCTGCCCCAATTCCATCCCATCCCGGAGAATGATGAATGGTGGGGCAAAGGGTTCACCGAGTGGCACAATGTCACCCGCGCGCTCACCAACTATCAGGGACATCAACAACCCAAACTCCCCACGGATCTCGGTTATTACGATCTGCGTCTGCCGGATACCCTCAATCAACAGGGCCATCTCGCCACGAGCCATGGCGTGGATGCATTCTGCGTCTATCATTACTGGTTTGACGGCAAGCGCCTGTTGGAGACTCCGCTGGAGAAAGTCCTTGCCGATCCTTCGATCCACTTCCCCTTCTTCCTCTGCTGGGCGAACGAAAAGTGGACCCGCTCCTGGGATGGCATGTCATCGGATGTCCTCATGGATCA
>JALOTR010000323.1 GCA_025457805.1 Akkermansiaceae bacterium
CCGCTCCTCGTCCAGCGCCAGTCCCTGCGCCAGCACGGCCTCCACCGCCGGGAGCACTTCCACCGCCTTCAACTTCGCCTCGGTGAAAACCCGCTCCGCCATGTCTGTGAACGCGTGTTCCACCGATTGGCTGACCATGGTTTCCACCGCCTCATCGTCCACATCCACTGCGGCGTTGCCGAGCTTCACGACGGTGTCCTTCTGGGTGGAAACATCGCGCACCAGGACCTCCAAGATACCGTTTTCATCGATCCGGAACTGCACGCCCATCCGCGCCTGACCTTTGGGTGCGCTTTCGAATGGAACCTCGAAACTCCCCAACTCCCAGTTGTCGCGGGCCATCTCCCGCTCTCCCTGCAACACGCGGATGCGCATCGCTCTCTGGCCGTCCGCCGCATTGGTGAACATTTCCCCGGCCTTGCAGGGAATCGTTGTATTGCGCGGAATCAACACATTCATCAAGCCTCCAAACGTCTCGATGCCCAAACTCAGCGGCGTCACATCCAGCAGGATCATCTGCCGCAGGGCACCACTCATCACTCCGCCTTGGATGGTCGCTCCCAAAGCGATGGCTTCGTCCGGATGTTGCGAGATATCAGGCGACTTTTGAAACAAATCCTCCACCGCCCGCCGCACTGCGGGAATCCTCGTGCTGCCCCCCACCAGAACCACCGCATCCAGGTCCTCCACATTCAGCGCCGCGTCGGCCAAGGCCTGACGGCAATGCCTCAAGGTGCGCTGAATCCACGGCGCGGCGATGGCTTCGAGTTCATCGCGGGTGAAATTCAGCTCAATGCTGTGCGATCCATCATAAAACGGCAGCCGGAACACCGCCTCATCGTGGTCTGTTAGATATAACTTCACCCGCTCCGCCTCTTGCAGAAAACGCACACGCAGCGGCCCGCTGGTCTCCTCCAAGCCGGCCCGTTCCTCCACCTTGCGCAGGAGCAGGGCATCCAGATCATCTCCGCCCAACCGCGTGTCTCCATGCGTGGCCAGGACTTGGAAAACACCATCCCTCATCTCAAGAATCGATAAATCAAAAGTCCCTCCGCCGAGATCATACACGGCCACCCGCGAGCGCTCGCCGAGTTTGTCCAATCCATAGGCAAGCGCTGCGGCGGTAGGCTCATTGATGATCCGCAACACCTCCAACCCGGCCAGCTCACCCGCCCGCTTGGTTGCCGCGCGTTGGGCATCGTGGAAATAGGCGGGCACGGTGATGACTGCCTTGTGGACCGCAGCACCCATGCGCCACTCCGCGATGCGCTTCATTTCCTTGAGAATCTCCGCGCTGATTTCCTCCGGAGATTTTCCGAGCACTTTCGGCAATCCATCCGGGCCAGCCTCCACCGCGACGGGAAAATGCTCCTCCACCTCATCCATGCGACGGCCCATCAGGCGCTTGATGCTGGTCACCACGCGATCCGGCTCCAAGGTTCTCCGCCGCAAGGCACGCGCACCCACCTCGACCGATCCATCACTGCCAATCCACACCGCACTCGGCGTGATGCGTTTTCCCTCTTCGTTGGCTAACAGAATCGGAAAACCCGAATCCACCACACCCACGGCCGAGTTGGTTGTGCCAAGATCAATCCCCAGAATCATGTCGCTCATCGCGCGGACCTTCGTTGAGCCCGGCCTTTTCGTCAATGCCCTGAAACACCGCTCTCCTGCGAGGAAGGCAAATGCCCATCGGCCTCAGCCGCGGATCGTTTGAAAATCCCGTGTTTGGGCGCAAACAACAGCGATGCGAGAAACACCAAAGCCTGCACCAGCACGATGCATGCGCCGGGCGAGCCATCGATGTGATAACTCACAAAAATCCCCGCCAGCGTCGAAAGCACTGCCGCCACCACAGCGATCCCGATCATCCGGTCGAAGCGGTCGGTCCAGAGATGGGCGATGCTCCCGGGTGTCACCAGCATGGCAATCACGAGGATGATTCCCACCGTTTGCAGGGACACCACGATGGCCAGCGAGAGCAAGCTGAGCAGCAGGTAGTTGAGGACACGGGCTGGCATTGCCAGGACTCTTGCCTGGCCCGGATCGAAGCAAATCAACAGCAGATCGCGCCTCAGAACCAAAGTCACGGCAAGAACTCCCGCCCCCATCCACAGAGTTTGCACAAACTGGGACTTGGAAATGCCGAGGATGTTGCCCACCAGGATGTGATCGAGATGCATCTCCGATGGAGTGCGACTGAAAAGCACGAGGCCGAAGGCAAACAAGCCCGTGAACACCACCCCCATCACCGTATCCTCTTTGAGCCTGCTGTTATGCTGGATGAACCCCGTGCTCACCGCACAAAACAATCCGGCGATGAATGCCCCCACGGCGAGCGGCCATCCGATGATGTAGGCAATGACAATACCGGGCAAAACCGCATGGGAAATGGCATCGCCCATCAAGGACCAACCGCGCAGAATGAGAAAACAGGACAAGACCGCACACATCGCCGCCACGAGGCCTCCCACCAGCAACGCATCGCGCATGAAAGCGAATTCCAATGGTTCGAAGAAACTGCTCATACCGGTGTGGGTTCGCTCGTGCGGATGCGCCGCTTGGAAGCAAGCATGCCGTGTTTGGGAGCAAAGAGGAATGCCGCGAGGAAAACCAAGGTTTGCAAGGTCACGATGCATCCACCCGTCGCACCATTGAAGTAATAACTCGCATAAGCCCCGGCCAGCGAGGTGGCCACGCCCATGCCGGCGGAAATCACAAGCATCCTTCCAAAGCGATCCGTCAACAGATAGGCCGTGGCGCCGGGCGTCACCAACATGGCCACCACCAGACATGCCCCCACCGCCTGAAGCGCCGCAACGGCGGTGGCAGCGAGCAGCGACAACAAGGTGACATGCAAGACCGCCGTCCGCAGACCGATGGTGCGGGCTTGGTTGGGATCAAAACAATACAACATCAGATCCCGCCATTTGAGGCCGATGACGACCAGCGTGACGATGCTGATGACGATGACTTGAAGGATATCCGGATCCGAGATGCCGAGGATGTTGCCGAGGATGATGGTTTTCAAATCCACCCGCGCCGGAAACAATGAAATCAACAAAAGTCCCGCCGCGAAGTAAGTGGTGAAAACGATCCCGATCGTGGCATCTTCACGGATTCGGCTGCGGGCACGGATGAAGGCCATGGTCGCAGCAGCAAGCAATCCCGCCACAAAAGCCCCGAAGGCAAAGGGCAGCCCGAGGATATAAGCAAGCGAAACCCCGGGAACCACCGCATGGGAAAGTGCGTCGCCCATCAGCGACCAACCCTTGAGTGTGACAAATGAAGAAAGGAAACCACAAACCCCGCCGACCAAAGCGCTGACCCAGATGGCCTTCAGCATGTAGTCGTATTGAAACGGCGTGATCAGCGATTGGAGGATCTCACTCATGCGTTTCTGCTCGTTGTTTCAACAACTCGCCGTGCTCGTCGCGGTCCTTGTATTCGAGATGCCCATCCTTGCCGAACACCAGCGGCCGCTCATCATCCGTGAGCACACGGATCGCCCGGCCATCATGATCCTGCACCGTGGAATGCTCGAATTGAAACTGCCTCAAAACGCCGCCAAAGGTTGCCGCGAGATTTTGTTCGGTAAATACCTCCGAGGTCCGGCCATAAGCGAGCACCGTGCGGTTGATCAGCACCACTTGATCACAAAACTCCGGAACACTTCCCAAGTTATGGGTAGAAACCAGGATGATCGCACCCGAGGCACGCAATTCACGGAGCAGCGAAATGATTGCTTCCTCGGTTTTCACATCCACCCCGGTGAAGGGCTCATCCAAGAGGATCACCCGCCCGCCTTGGGCCAGCGCCCGCGCGAGGAAAACCCGCTTTTTTTGCCCGCCGCTCAATTCACCGATCTGCCGGTCCTTGAACTCCCACATCGACACACGCCGCAGGCTTTCCTCCACCTTCGCCTTGTCCACCGCCCTTGGAATCCGCAGGAAATTCATCGCTCCGTAGCGGCCCATCATCGTGACATCCCACACGCTCACCGGAAACTGCCAATCCACCTCCTCCGCCTGCGGCACATAGGCCACGAGGTGTTGTTTCAAAACCTCGCGCACCGGCATGCCATTGATCCTGACCTGCCCGCTCCTCGGTTTCACAAATCCCATGATGCTCTTGAACAAGGTGGACTTGCCACTGCCATTCACTCCCACCAGCGCACAAATCGTGCCGCTGTCCAAGCGGAACGAGGCATCACGCAAGGCCATGTGGCCATTCGGATAAGCCACCGAAACATCGCTCACTTCCAGGCGCGGACTTGTTAGATCGGAATTCAAGGTGCAGTGAATCCTTTCACAATGGTTTCCGCATTCGCTTCCAACAATTTCAGATAGGTGGGAGCCGGGCCATCTTCATCAGTTAGAGAATCCACATACAACACACCCCCATAACGAACACCCGTCTCCTGCGCGACCTGCCGGATCGGCTTGTCGCTCACGGTGCTCTCGGAAAACACCACCGGAATCTTGTGCGCGCGAACCGCATCGATCACCGATCTCACCTGTTGCGGAGTGCCCTGCGCATCGGCATTGATGGGCCACAAATACAAGGGCCGCAGTCCGTAATTGGCACATAGATAGGAGAAGGCTCCTTCACTCGTTACCAGCCAGCGCTGATTCTCAGGAATGGTCGCCAGCTTCTCCCGCACCGGAGCATCGAGCGCTTTGATTTTCTCGGTATAGGCCGCAGCATTTTTGTTATAAGTCACCTCATTCGCGGGATCCATCTTTACGAGTGCCTTGCGGATGTTTTCCACATAGATCA
>JALOTR010000324.1 GCA_025457805.1 Akkermansiaceae bacterium
TCATCGAACTCCATATCCCGCCTCTCAGGGAGCGCGCGGAGGACATTCCGGCGCTTGCGATGGAGATTCTCAACCGCATCGCCTCCAAGCGCGGACGCGATGGATGGGTGCTGACACCGGAAGCGGTCGAGGCATTGGTGGGCTTCACGTGGCCCGGCAACATCCGGCAGCTTCAGAATGTTCTGGAGCGTGCCTCTGCTTTTGCGGATGGCAGCCGCTTGGAGCAAAATGACATCCTGCCTCTGATCCGCGATGCCGGCGGGGATGTTTCTCCGGGTGGCAAAGGACCCACCTTGCACGAGGCCGAGCGCAAGGCCTTCATCGCCGCGTATCTGGCATCGGGAAAAAACAAGGCCCGCACGGCAAGGGAACTCGGAGTTTCCGAGCGCACCGTTTACAATCTCCTCGCCCGTCACGGTCTGCGCTGATTGCGGCAGATGCTGCAAACGATGCAGGTTTCTTTCGATGGCTCGAAGGTCCATGGTTTCAACGCGGAACTGAATTCATCTAACAGTCAAGCGCTTGCAATTCCCCGCCGGGTTTTGGTACGGCGGCTGCCATTCCCCAGTCCTTCGGGGTAGGACATGCCGGGATTCGGGCCTTGGCATCCTCGTCGCCGTCCGCCGGCTTCAAGCGCTGACCGGCGGGCGGCGGAACCGGTCCCCGTCCTGCTCCGTGGGCTTCCGGAGAGAGTTTTCCCCGGGGGGCGGGAGGAATTCGCCTTGCGGAAAAGGCATTCTGGCGGCAAGCATCACCCAGTGACTGCCGAACTCGAAGACCTGTTTTCATTCCTGCGCTTTCCGAGCATTTCTACGGATTCCCGCCATGCCGGAGACGTGAGGGCTTGCGCGGATTGGTTGTCTGCCAAGCTGACCGGCATGGGCCTTACGACGCAGGTTCATGAAACTCCCAAACATCCGGTCATCACCGCCCGCAACGCCCATGTGCCGGGTCGCAGGACCGTTCTGATCTACGGGCACTACGATGTGCAACCCGTGGATCCACTCAACTTGTGGACCAGCGATCCTTTCCAACCGGAAATCCGCGACGGCAAAATCTGGGCCCGCGGTGCCACCGACAACAAAGGTCAGATGATGGCCCACGTGTTGGGAGTGGAAAAGACCCTGCGGGAAAATCAGGACCTCCCCGTCAATCTCATCTTCCTTTTCGAAGGCGAGGAGGAAATTGGCAGCCCCAATCTTGCTTCATTCCTGTTGCATCACTGCGATGATCTCCGCTGCGATGTCATTGCCATTTCAGACACCGGCATGGTGGCTCCCGGCGTGCCCACTCTCGGTTATGGCTTGCGTGGCATCACCTGCTGCGAGGCCATCCTGCGCGGTCCGAAAGGTGATCTCCACTCCGGCCTCTTCGGCGGCGCGGTGGCGAATCCCGCTGCCGCCATGGCGCGCCTCGTCTCCAGCCTGCATGGTCTCGATGGCCGCGTGGCGATCGATGGGTTTTATGATCAGGTCCGCCCTCTCGAAGATTGGGAGCGCCGCATGTGGTCCCATGTTCCCGGAGTCAGTGATATGGATTATCTCCAAGTCACCGGTTCGCCGGGATTGTTCGGCGAGCCCGGTTATTCATCTGCCGAGCGCACCTGGGCGCGTCCGACGGCCGAGGTCAATGGCATCGGTGGCGGCTATCAGGGCGAGGGTTCCAAGACCGTGCTGCCTGCCGAAGCCTTTGTGAAACTTTCCTTCCGCCTCGTGCCGGACCAGAATCCGAAAGACATCATGGAAAAGGTGAAAAACCACCTCGAATGGCATTGTCCCGCCGGGGTTGAGATCGAGGTCCGCAGCGGCCACGATGGCAAACCTTATATCACTGATCCCAACTCGAAATACGGACTCGCCGCGCAAGCCGCCCTGCGTGCTGCCTTCGATGCCGAACCCGTGCTCATCCGCGAGGGTGGCAGCATTCCGATCGTGCAGACTTTCCGCGACATCCTCGGCGCGGATTCGCTTCTGTTAGGCCTCGCTCTCTCTGATGCGCAAATCCACGCGCCAAACGAAAACTTCCCCGTGGCCAACTTCGAAGCCGGCATCCGGATGAACCAAGCCCTGCTTGCCGAACTCGCGAAGTGAGGCACCCATTCCCCATTTTCCATGTCTGACACCAAAGATTCACCCAAACTCGATTTCATCCGTGAAATCATTGCCGAGGACCTGTCGTCCGGCAAGCACTCCACCACCATCACCCGCTTTCCGCCCGAACCGAATGGTTATCTTCACATCGGCCATGCCAAGTCGATCTGCCTGAACTTCGGTCTTGCCTTGGAACACGCGGATGTCGGCGCAAAATGTCATCTTCGTTTCGATGATACCAATCCGGAGAAGGAAGAAACGGAATACGTCGAGAGCATCAAGGAGGATGTGAAATGGCTGGGCTTCGACTGGGGGAAGGATCTTTATTTTGCGAGTAATTACTTCGATTTCTTCCACGACTGCGCCGTCCATCTCATTCAGCAGGGAAAGGCATATATCGATCGCGATTCCGCTGAGGAAATGCGTGCCAAGCGCGGTAACATCACCACTCCGGGAACTCCATCTGCCGGGCGCGAGCTGACGGTGGAGGAAAATCTCGACCTTTTCGCCCGCATGAAGGCCGGTGAATTCAAGGAAGGTGAATGTGTGTTGCGCGCCCGCATCGACCTCGCCTCATCCAACATGAACATGCGCGATCCGGTGCTCTACCGCATCATGCACGTCGATCACCACAACACCGGCGATGCGTGGTGCATCTATCCGATGTATGACTTCGCCCATCCGTTGGAGGATGCGTTGGAGCACATCACCCATTCGCTTTGCACCTTGGAATTCGAGAACCATCGCCCGCTTTATGATTGGTTCATTGAAAACTGCCCGGTGCCTTCCAAGCCGCGGCAGATTGAGTTTGCGCGCTTGAACCTGACTTACACCGTCATGAGCAAGCGCAAGCTGCTCCAACTCGTGCAGGAAGGCCATGTGGGTGCGTGGGATGATCCGCGCCTGCCTACCATCTCCGGCCTGCGTCGGCGTGGTTACCCTGCTCCGGCGATTCGCGATTTCTGCAAACGCATCGGCCTCACGAAATTCAATGGCACCACCGATGTGGCATTGTTGGAATTCGAAGTGCGGGATTTCCTCAATCGCGAATCTCCCCGCCGGATGGCGGTGCTGGATCCGGTGAAGGTGGTGATGGAAAATTGGGACGCCGAAGCACTCACCGCAGCAGAAGTTTCCAATCATCCGCAGAATCCTGACATGGGTGAGCGCAGTGTGCCGATCAGCCGCGAGGTATGGATCGAGCGCGAGGACTTCATGGAAAATCCGCCGAAGAAATTCTATCGACTCGGTCCCGGCCGCCATGTGCGCTTGCGCGGGGGACATATCATCCGTTGCACGTCGTTTGAAAAAGACAGCGATGGAAACGTCACTCTCATCCGGGCGGAAATCCTTCCCGGAACGGTCGGCATGGATGCGCCGGAAGGTGTCGAATGCCGCGCGGCGATCCACTGGGTGGACGTGGCCAGCGGCGTGGATGCCGAGGTGCGTCTTTATGATCGCCTCTTCACGGTCGAGGACCCCGATGGCGCGGAAGGTGGATTCACCAGCGTGCTCAATCCGGATTCGCTCAAAATCATCACCGCCAAGATCGAACCCGCCGCCGCCAGTGCGGAAGCGGGATTCGCCTGTCAATTCGAGCGGGTGGGCTACTTCGTGGCGGATTCCAAGGATCATCAACCGGCCGCCAAACCCGTCTTCAACCGCTGCGTCGCCCTCAAGGATTCTTGGGGCAAGCAGGCGGGCCGATGAGTGATATCAGGGATCGACGATGACTTTGATTTCGGTGGAGACCCCATAACTTGCGATCGCAGTCGCGCCTGGCATCGCCGAGCTCTGGCTGACGATCGCGCCATAATTCGCGGAGATATAATACGTATCACCCGCTTGCAGAGTCCTGGCAGGGACTCTTTTCGTAATGGACTTGGCAGTCGATACAGGCGGGCCGCCCGCAAGCTTCTTGGCGACTTGGGCTTGCTCGAAAACCTCTTCGCCCGTGTTATCATTTTCCATATCGATATCGATGTAGTTATTCAAATGGGTGCCATACGCGGTGTAAGTGCCGGTATTCACAGTGAGCGTCTGGCTTGCCTTGACCCGATAGACGCCATTGACCCAGCGGCCACCCGTGAGCGTGAGTTTGGGTGCTGGGGGATAGGTGTCCCTGGGCAGGCTGAGGTTGATGGTCCTTCCTTGAACTTTGAAGACATAGTTGCCGTTGGGGAATGCGGAATCGAGCTCTGACTTGGTTCGAGTGCCCCAGTTGTCGAACTCATCCTTGCCAACAAAGCCGAAGTTCCAGCCATCGTCATCATCCTCACCCAAGCCAAGGGATGGCTTCAGGCCGTTATAGATGCTGGTGAACTTTGCGTTCGGCGGGAGTTTGACAGTAGGTTTGGGGCTGAGCACAGCGATGCTTGCGCGGTCTTCGCCATCGACTTCTGCCGCGAAAGAAAATGGCAGCCATGCATTGGGGAGGGTGGCGACCTTGGTGGCGGAGGTTTGCTGGTATTCGATATCCTTGGAAAGGAAGATGAATTTCACCGGCCCCGCGACAAGGGGTCCTGCGAGGGAGGAAACGAGGAGTGCGAGTGCGGATTTTCTCAGGGGGGCGCTTGGGATGGATAGGTAGTTCATGGACTTTGAATGGTCTCGGCACCATGGGGATTGATGGGGGGGAGTCAAGGATCTTCCCGAAGGAGGCGGAGTCCG
>JALOTR010000325.1 GCA_025457805.1 Akkermansiaceae bacterium
ATTGGTGGAAAGGAAGAACACGTTGCCGTAGCCGCCGGTGGCGAGGATGACCGCGTCTGCGGCATGGGTGCTGATTTTCCCAGTGGCGAGATCGCGCACGACGATGCCCTTGGCGTGGCCATTGACGAGCACGACATCGAGCATCTCAGTGCGGGAATACATTTTCACGCCGCCGTGGCTGATTTCCTTTTCGAGGGCCTGATAGCAGCCGATGAGCAATTGCTGTCCGGTCTGGCCGCGGGCGTAGAAGGTGCGGGAAACCTGCGATCCGCCGAAGGAGCGGTTGTCGAGCAAGCCGCCGTATTCGCGGGCGAAGGGCACGCCTTGGGCCACGCATTGATCGATGATCGAATTGGAAACCTCTGCCAGACGATGCACGTTCGCCTCGCGGGCACGGAAGTCGCCGCCCTTGATGGTGTCGTAGAAGAGGCGGCGCACGGAATCGCCATCGTTCTGATAGTTTTTCGCGGCATTGATGCCACCCTGCGCGGCGATCGAGTGGGCGCGGCGCGGGCTGTCCTGGTAGCAAAAACATTTCACCTGATAGCCCAGCTCAGAGAGCGAGGCGGCCGCAGCTCCCCCGGCGAGACCGGAGCCCACCACGATGATGGAGAATTTCCGCTTGTTGGCCGGGTTGATGAGCTTGGAGTCCATCTTGTGCTTGGACCACTTTTGCTCAAGGGGACCGGACGGGATCTTGCTGTCGAGGACGATGGACATGGTGCGGGAATGGTTGGGAAACGGAAATTTGAAGAAGCTCAGGAACCGAAGCCGAAGATCTTGATGGCGACCGGGATGGAAATGAAACCGAGCCAGATGGCGAGGCTGTAACCGATCGACAACTGCTTGATGAATCCGGCGGATTTTTTCGAGCGCAAGCCGAGGGTCTGGAAAATCGATCCGACGCCGTGGATCAGGTGCGAACAGAGCAGGGTCATGGCGATGACGTAGAAAATCGTGGCCGGCCACCAGTTGAAGCCGTCGATGACCATCTGCCAGGCATTGTGGACCTCGCCCTCGACGCCGTGGAGAGTGGTCTTGTAGCGATCGAGCGTGTTGTATTCGTTGCCGATGCGGGCCGTGAAATGGAGCATGTGATAGATCACGAAGGCCAGAATCGTCAGGCCGGACCAGATCATGTATTGCGAGGACTTGGAGGCCTGGATGGTGGTTTCGAATTCGTAGTTTTTCCGTGCGGCCTTGTTTTGGCGGGTGAGCGCCACGGTGGCGATGATGTGCGCGGCGATCATAACCAGCATCACGACCCGGAAGATCCAGATTCCCACGCCGTGGAGCATGTGGTGGAGGAAATACGCGTATTCATTGAAGGGGTCCGGACCCATGAAGACCACCAGGTTTCCCGCGAGATGCCCTGCCAGGAAGAGCACCAGGACAATGCCGGTGATGGCGACGACGAGCTTTTTCCCGATGGAGGAGGACCAGTAAGTATCGAGGCAACGGGTAAGGGCATTCATGACAATGAGGAAGGGGTGGCGACGCTGGCCGCGGGAGGAATAGACCCGAGTATCCGGGTTTTCAAGAGGAGAGTCCGCATGGGGCAGGATCGGTGATGCGAATGGCAGGATTTGCGGAGTAGGATGGCGCGAAATATCCGTTTTTGAGGCTTTCGGAAATCCTGTGGAATGAGCAGGATTTCTGCTTCTATCCGGACTTGGCCCGGCTTCTGCTAATTTTCAAAATAGAAAATCCATGGAAATGTTCAAGGGCTACGATCCCGGTAAATTCTACGACGAAATGTTTGGTGAGGACGGTGCGGTGCGCGGCCATTGCGCTCCACTGCTCAATCGCTTCGGCCATCTCGATCAGAAGGAATTCCTCTCCCGCAAGGCGAATTCGGAACTCTACTTCCTGCGCCAGGGCATCACCTTCAACGTCTATCACGATAACCGTGGAACCGAGCGGATTTTCCCTTTCGATCCCGTGCCACGGGTCCTGACCGCCGCCGAGTGGGAGCACCTGGAGGCCGGGCTCACCCAGCGGATTGTGGCGCTCAACTTGTTTCTCCATGACGTTTATCACGACCAGCAGATCCTCAAGGACGAGGTCATCCCGCGTTTTTACATCGAGCAGGCGAAACACTATCGTCCCGAATTCCGTGGTGTGGACGTGCCGGCGGACATTTACATCCACATCTGCGGCAGCGACCTGATCCGCGGGGCGGATGGGGAATACTACGTGCTCGAAGACAACGGCCGCTGCCCATCCGGTGCCTCGTATCTGCTGGAAAATCGCAATGCGCTCAAGCGCGCCTTCCCCGCGATTTTCGATGAAATGGGTGTGCGTCCCGTGGATTCCTATCCGCGAGATCTGCTGAACATGCTCCACCACATCTCGCCCACCCGGGACAGCGATCCGGTTTGCGTGCTTCTGACGCCCGGCTGCCACAATAGCGCCTATTTCGAGCATTGTTATCTGGCCCGTGAAATGGGCATCGACATCGTCGAGGGCGGCGACCTCGTGGTCGTGGACAAGTTTGTTTACATGCGCACCACCCGCGGCCTCAAGCGGGTGGATGTGATCTATCGGCGGATTGATGATGATTTCATCGATCCCGTGGTTTTCCGCAAGGATTCGGTGCTCGGCGTCCCCGGCCTGATGAACGCCTACCGCGCCGGCAACGTGGCCCTCGCCAATGCGGTCGGCACCGGCGTGGCGGACGACAAGGTGATCTACTATTTCGTGCCGCGGATGATCCAATATTACCTCGGCCAGGAGCCCATCCTGAAAAACGTTCCGACCTACCTCGCGTCCGAGGAAGAGGATAAAAAATTCATCCTCAGCCATCTCCCCGAACTCGTCGTCAAGGCGGCCAACGAATCCGGCGGCTACGGCATGCTGATGGGGCCGTCCGCATCCAAGGCGGAAATCGAGAAATTCCGCGAACTCATCATTGCAGACCCCCGCAACTACATCGCGCAGCCGGTGATTTCCCTGTCCCGCTCGCCCACTTGGTGCGATGGCGCGATGGAAGGCCGCCACATCGACCTCCGCCCCTACATCATTTACGGCAATGAAGTGAAAATCGTGCCCGGCGGACTCACGCGGGTTGCACTTACCAAGGATTCGCTCATCGTCAATTCCTCCCAAGGCGGAGGCAGCAAGGACACCTGGGTTCTCCGCCATTGAAATCACCATGCTTTCACGAGTCGCCAATACTTTCTACTGGATGGTCCGCTATGTCGAACGGGCCGACAACCTTTCCCGGCTGATTGACGTCAACCAGCAGCTCCTGCTCGATTCCGAACGGCTCGACAGCGATCGACTGCGCGGTTTTTGGCAACCCATCATCCTCAGCACCGGGGACGAGGAAGCATTCAACACGCTCTACGACAAAGCTGGCAGCGCGGAGGTCATCCGTTTCCTCACCGACGATCGAAGGAATCCCAACAGCATCATTTCCTGCATCAGCCTTGCCCGCGAGAATGCCCGCACTGTGCGCGACCAGCTTTCCGACGAGCTTTGGGAGGAAATCAACGCGCTTTACCTGTTTACCCAGTCGGACGATGCGAACTCGCTCATCGCCGCCGATCCCGCCCGCTACTATCAGAAAGTCCGGCGTTCGGCGGAGACCTTCCTTGGCATCGCCTCGTCCACCATCTCCCGCAACGAGGCATGGGATTTCATGGATCTCGGCCGCCAGCTCGAACGCGCGGATAAAACCACCCGCTTCCTCGACGTGGCGAGCTATCTCCCGGAGGGCTCGGAAGGCGTGGAAACCTCCGGCATCCTCCATTGGTCCGCCATCCTCCGCTCCTGCGGTGCCCTCGGTGCCTACCGCGGGCTCAACCGCCCGATCAACGCCCGCGGCGTGGTGGATTTCCTGATGTTTTCCAAGGATTTCCCGCGTTCCGTGCGCTTCTGCGTCGAAAAAGCGGACATCAGCCTGCACCGCATTTCCGGCACCCCGCGCGGCACTTTTTCCAACGAGGCCGAACGCGAAACCGGCCGCCTGCTCGCGGATCTCAACTTCAGCACCATCGAAGAAGCCTTCGCCAACGGACTCCACGGCTACCTCGATGGATTGCAAGAACGCTTCAACCGCATCGGCGGCGCGATTTTCGAAAGTTATGTCCTGATGCCTGAGCGCATTCAGGTTTGCCCTGTGCCGGAGTCACGCTCACCCTCCGCTCTGACCTTATGGCAGATGCAGCAACAGCAACAGCAGCAGTGATCGATGCAAACGCACCCGCAACGCCGTCGGCCGGCGTAAGACTTTCGGTCCTCCATCGGACCACCTTCCACTACGCCTCGCCGGTGACCCACAGCCTCAACACGCTGCATCTCGAACCGCGGACATTTCCCTATCAGAAAACCCTCTCCGCCCTCATCCGAGTCATCCCTGCCACGCGGCTGCGGCGTTTTACGGATCTTTTTCAAAACATCACCCACCACTTCGAGCTGCCCGAGCCGCACGTGAAGTTGGAAATCGAGAGTCGCATCCGCGTCCACAACCTGCCTCTCGATATTTCGGATGCCAGCTTCGGAGCCACGACCAAGGACTACAAGGACCCATCCATCCGCGAGCGCATCTGGCCTTACCTCCAGGAATCCAGCCGCGTTTCCAAATCCCCGGAAGTCTGGCGGGAAACCCTCGATGTCACGCGTGGCACTCCCTCCGTCCACGGTCAGGCCAGCGCCATTATGGCATGGATCCACAAGGAATTTCGCTACGAAGCCGGCGTCACCGCGGTGACCACTCACTTGGAGGAAACCTTCGCCCTGCGCTGT
>JALOTR010000326.1 GCA_025457805.1 Akkermansiaceae bacterium
CAAAGGATGGCTGGATGACGTCCGCGTTTATACCGCCACGCTCACTGGCGCTGACGTGGAATCCCTCTATCAACAAGCCCTCCAAGCTCCATCACTCACTCTGGATTCTCCCGTAAGCGGCTCATCCGTCTCACCCCTCAATGTTCTCTTTTCCGCCAGCGTGACCTCCCAAGCCGGGATGGTGGATTCCGTGGCCTTTGCGGAAGGGGAGAGCCTCATCGCCACGGCAGAAGGATTTCCTTACTCGGCCATCGTATCTGCCATGGCACCAGGGATTAAAAGTGTCACGGCCAGGGCGACTTATGGCGATTGGTCTTACGAAGCGGATTCTCCCGCAGTCACGTTTACCGCACTTCCCGCGCCTGTGCCGGTGGTGACGATTGCAGCTTCGCTTCCCGCCTCCAAGCGTGGGCCCGTCGATGGCTCGTTCACGATCACCCGGGACCATCCCATCGGCAGTATCAGCGTGCCTTACACCATCGCAGGAACCGCTGTGCCGGGTGTGGATTATACCGCCATATCTAACAACATTGCTTTGCCGGATGGCGTTTTGTCTCAAACCATCACGGTGAGTCCGATTGCTGCCGCACCCGATGGCATCTCGGAAACTGTCGTCCTTACCCTCTCGGCCTCGGCCACCCACACGCTGGGCTCGCCCTCATCCGCATCGCTCACAATCAACGATCACATCACATCCATCGCCTCCGGAGATTGGATCACAGGCACGACTTGGAATAGCGCTGCGGCCGCGCCGGTAAGCGGCACCCAGAACACCGGAGAGGGATACTCCGTGGCCAACCACGTGGTCACCTCCAACAATCCCTTATCCAACAGCCAAGCGCTTGTCGCCGGAAGCCTCCGTGTCAAAAACGGTGGAACCCTCGATCTTGCCCGGCTTCATGCCACTACCAATCAGAATGTTTCCTACAATCTGCCCACCACATCCGTCGAGAGCGGTGGCACGATCCGCTTCCGCTGTTCCACCGGCTCATCCACCCATACTGTCTCAGCAGCATTGGCTTTCAGCGGTTCCACCACGCTCCGTCTCAACGCCGGCGGTTATGACAATGATGCGAATCTAACAGGATCCATCAGCGGAAATGGCACCATCTCTCTTGTTTCGGATGCCAGCACGGGAACTGGAACCTTCGTCCGCCAGCTTTCGGTCAATTCATCCAACAATCCGTATTCGGGAAATTGGAACATCTCCCACACCGGGGGAGGGGATGAAACCGCAGCGCTGCGTGCAGGGGCCGCGCGGGCACTGGGCTCGGGAACCGTTACGGTGGGCAATGCATCACAACTCATCAACGACAATGCAACCGGCCTCGATTCCCTGAGCGGCATCGTTCTCAATGGCACCCCCTCCACTCTCTTGCTAAACCAAGTGTGGACCAACATTGCGGCCAATCTCTCCCTGACTGGCGGCACACCCGTGGTGCAGCTTGGGAATGCTGCTTCGTCGATCGGAAACCTTTCCGGAAGCACTGGCACCATTCAGGGGACTGGCGCATCCTCCTCGCTCACAGTGAATCAAACCGTGGATCGGATTTTTTCGGGAGACCTTGGAGCCAATCTGTCGTTCACCAAATCCGGTGCCGCCTCACTGCAACTTGCAGGCAGTCTTCATGCAGGTGTCAGGCTCGGCCTTGCACAAGGCAGTCTGTCATTTGCAGCTCCAGCCGCCATCACCTCATTCAACCAGTCCGGAGGAACCTGCACTCTCAGCCTGGCATCGCCCGGAACCGCTCCCTTGGCGCTGAGCGGCAATTTGGTGCGCAGCGGCGGCAGCATTTTGGTCAACCCACCTTCCACCCCCTTGATTGGAGTGCCATATCTATTGATTGCTTATCAGGGAACCCGCAGCGGCCAGCCCCCAGTGATTTTTTCTACTCCGGTCGATGCCACCATCGATTATGGTTCAGATAACAATTCCGCCATCACGATCACCTTCCGCAATCTGGTGACACTTGCTCTCGCCTCATCACCCGCCGAAGGCGGATCTACAAGTGGCGATGGTCCCTATGATGTCGGCACTTCGGCCACCATTACGGCCACGCCAGCCCCCAATTGGCAGTTTGTGAGTTGGTCGGGCAGCGGCATCGCGGATGCGAACAGCGCGAGCACGACGGTGTCCATCGATGCTGCAAAAACCGTCACCGCCAACTTCGAAAGGATCAATGCCTACGCTGCATGGATCGATTCATTTGAAACCATCACGGATCCAGCCGACAAGATTCCCTCAGCGGATGCGGATGACGATGGATTGGCAAATTCGATTGAGTTTGTGATAGGGGCCGATCCTTCCATTCCCACAGCCGGACCAGCTTTGGAAGTGGAGCTAGTTTCCAATCAGTTCGTCGTCCGTTTCACCCGGGTCAAAGCGGCTGGAGAAGCTGGCTTTTTGTCGAGCATCGAGGTTCAGGATTCACTGAACCCCGCAGAATGGATTCCTGCACCCGAAGGCAATGTGACAATCACCGATGCGGGAAGTGTGCAAACCGTGACGGCGACGTTTCCGGTGAGCGGCGGTTCATCACGATGGTTCGCACGCCTCAAGGTGATTGCGCCGTGATTCACCGGGGATCCAGCGCATCCGCTCTCGCGTTCAATGCCCGTGCTGCCTCGGCATTGCGGTTCTCCGCTGTCCACAATGCGGCGAGCCTTCGTAGCGCGGCGGCGGTCTCCTTTTTCGCTTCCGGAGGATAGGAGCGTATCGCCGCGCGGAGCCGCTCCTCTCCTGCCTTGCTTTGGCCCGCATCGATGAACACTTCGGCGGAAGTTGTTAGAAATACAGGGTCGGTGATTTTTTCAGCACCGGCCACCGCTTCCACTTCACGGAACAATCGCGGCGCACGGCTGCGTGTTTCCGGATCCTTTTGTGTGGCGATGGCGAGTTTGATCCGCAGAGGCAGATCCTCCGCATGATGGTAAACTCCTTTTTCCAGCAGCAAGCGGGCATCCCGCGCGCGGTCGGTAGCGAGATATTCATCCGCGAGTTTGATGAAATCCGTCGCGGAACCCCCGCGGATCTTTAATAACTCCGCAGCATGATGAGTCGCCTCCGCAGGCTTGTCCCGCAAGCGATAGAACTTCGCCAGCGCCTGATGCGCCATCGTGTGACGCGGATGGATGGCAAGCAACTCTTTCAAAGCTCGCTCACCTTCCTCATCCATTTTTTCCGCAAAACACAAAACGCCCAGTCGCGCCCTCAAATCCAGCGACCATGGCGCCGCTGAGACATGTTTTCTCAACACCTCAATGGCCACAGCCCGCCGACCGCTGTTGCGGAAATGCTCGGAAGTCTCCCTCGCAAGAACAGGATCAGCGGAGTGCGAATCCATCGCCCCTTGCAATCGCTCGTCCACCCGTTGGCGCGCGGCTTCATCGTCGGTATCGTGGAGATTGCGGCTGAGTTTCGCAAACAAGAGGGCGGCCTCGGGATCGTTTGCTTCCAATTGATCTAACAGTTCCTCGCCCCGTGAGCGATCGAGCGAAAACAAACGCCGGATAATCTCAGGATGGCCCGGATGCTTGAGCAACGCCGCATCAAGAGTCTCGATCGCCCGCTTGTTTGCTATCGAATCGCCCCTGCCTTGTTCGGTCAGGAAATCCGCATATCCCAACTGCGCCTCCAGATCGTCCTTTCGTGCCTCCGCGTAGCGATCATACAAGGACACCGTCGCCGCGCGTTCGCCCTCTGCAAGCAGCCGATCCACCTTGCGTTTCACCAGCGCCGAGGCCGTTGGATCCGCAGCGAGCGCCTTGTCAAAATACGCTGCCGCCGCCTCCGCATCTCCCCGCGATTCCGCAAGCACACCCCAAGCAAACTCAAGCCGCGGATCAGCCGCCACCACCGTGGAAACCAGAACTCCGCCCATGGAAAGGATGCGCCACATGAATCGTGCGCCGAAGGTATCAGCCCGAGCTCTTGCCGTCGATCTAATGATCCTTGCCGATTTCGGACTTGGTAAGCCATCGCCCGCGTCCCTAAAGTCCCCCAGACTCCATGGACCTGCCCAATCTCAGTGAAAAACTCCTCGCCTCGGTATCGCGGGATTTTTTCCGGCCGCTCACCCGGCCGTCGTCGGCGATTTACGTCGATTGTGCGGAGCGGCTCGCCGATGTCGCTGGCGAGGCCGGGCGGATTCCCCACACCGAGGCCATCGCCCTGATCCGCGAGGTGCTTGCGGACCATCCGGACATCGTGCTGGAGGATGATGAGGGCGCATCGATGCGCGATGCCCGCCAGCGCGCAGGCCAGATTTTCAACCGCCTCTGCGATGCAAAATGGCTCGAAGACCAGCAACTCGGCCTGCACGAACGCTGGGCGCTCGTTTCACCCGGCCTGCGCCCGCTCCTCCGCCTCCTGCGCGAACTCGCCGAAGACGAAATCGCCGAGTTGAAAACCTTCGCCGACACCGTGCGCGGGGTTTGCGAAACCCTCGAACGCCCCGGCATCCTCGACGCCCGCATCCAGGAACCGGACGCCCTCCGAGCCACGGTCACCGATGTGAATTCGCGCCTCGAAAGCGCCATCCTCCAGCTCCACGGCGTGGAAAAACTCATCTCGATCTTCGATCGCCGCCAGCGACTCAGCGATTCACCCGCAGAAACCCTGCGCTTGCTTTATGCTGAGTTCGGCGCGGGCCAACACATGGTTTGCTACGGTGCCCTTCGTAGAAACGGCCTGCTGCCACGCCTGCAAGTCCTGCGTTCGCAAATCGCCGATCGCCGCGACGAT
>JALOTR010000327.1 GCA_025457805.1 Akkermansiaceae bacterium
TTGCCGATCCCAAGGAAGACCTCACCGACCGTCTGGTGGCGGCTGCCGGGTTGCGGATGTTTGATGTGATTCCGGAAACCGGCGAAAAAGTGATCCGTTTCTCGCGATCCATCCTCGGCGACAGCCCCGCCAAAGTGGTGGATAAGGGCGTGAAGATCATCGAGGACAGCCGCGACGTGGTGGAGGGCGTGGGAGGAATCATCGATGGATTTTTTGGAAACAGCCGCCGCGAGGAAAACCCGATCGTTCCACCCAAGGAGGACCCGTGAAACCCCGCATCTCGCTCATCGTCCCTGCCCACAACGAGGAGTCCTTCATCCCCGCTTGTCTTGCTGCCGCCAAGGCCGCTGCCGACGAGGTCGGAGTGGGTGTGGAAATCATCGTGGTCCTCAATCGCTGCACCGATGCCACCGAGCGGATCGCCTTGGAGAACGGCTGCGTCATCGTCCGCGAGGACGCCAAGAACCTCTCGATAATCCGCAACGCCGGCGCCGCCGCAGCCTCCGGTGACATTCTCGTCACATGCGATGCGGATAGCCGCATGCACCCCGGCACCTTCCGGGAAATCCTCCGTCGCCTCGATGGCGGCAAAACCATCGGCGGCGGCGCTCTGGTTTTACCCGAGCGCTGGTCGGTCGGCATCGTCGCCAGCGTGGTCTCCATTCTGCCCTACCTCGCATTCACCGGCGTCAGCTTCGGCCTGTTCTGGTGTCACAAGCGGGATTTCGATGCCATCGGCGGCTTCGACGAGCGCTTCGTTTCCGTCGAGGATGTGGACTTCGCCCGCCGCCTCAAAGCCCACGGCCGCCTGTCCCGCCGCTCCTGGGGCACCCTCATTCGCACGCCGCTGGTGACCTCCTGCCGGAAATTCGATCAATTTGGCGATTGGTACCTTTTCCGCAATCCGGCCTTCGTCCGCCGCGTTTTCCGGGGCGATGACCGCAAGGCGGCGGATCATTTTTGGTATGATGTGCGCTCGGAATGAAATTTCTCCTTCCATCTCTGGAAATTCGGATTCCACTGGGAGGTGTCGGTTCCGTCACATACTGCAATTTGCGTTCGTGGCGGTCCTGTCCGACATCGTCTTGTGTTTACTAGGTGTTGGCACGTTCTCTGCAACCATTTGACCCGAACCTACATTTGAACCCTGTGATTCCATCGGATAAAGGCCTGCTCAGACGGCACCCACGCGCATTTTCGCTGATTGAAATGTCAGTGGTCATCGCGATCCTTCTGATCCTGATGACGGCCGGAATCAACCTCATGAACGGCACCGGGGCCCAGGCACGGCGGGCGGGCACGGATTTGCTCGCCGGCATGATCGAACAGGCCCGGACCACGGCCATCACGTCCCGGTCCAATGTGATCCTCGCCATCGCCGAGCCCGGCGACCTTCCTGCCTCGGACGAGCGCTGCCGCATCGGCCTCTTCAAGGTCACCGGGGAAAAGGACTGGCCCACCAACACCACCGCTCCCATCGATGCCGCCCTGCTCAGCCGCTGGCGGACCTTGGAAACCGGTGTGGCCATCATCGGGGGGGATGTCGATGGCCTCTACAACCCTGTCCGCGAGGAAAAGGATCAAATCACCATCAAGTTCGGCACAGCCGCCAAGCCTCTCACCGCCCAAGTCCACGCGATCGCCTTCAATCCCCGGGGTGGATTGGTTCATCCTTCTGGCTCCGCACCTATTGTGTTCCGCATTGCCGAGGGTTCGTATCGCGGTGGCGGCCCCAAGGCGAACATCCGGAAGGACGCAGCGGGCCCCTCGGAAAACCGCCTTAAAGTCGGACGCGTCACAGGGCGTCCCTATCGCATCGACGGATGAATATTTCCTCTTCAACTAAAGCCAGGCGCTCTGGAGCGACATTGGTCGAGGCCGTCATTGCCGTCGGCGTCCTTGCTGTCGCCATTCCACTCGTTTTCGGCACCATCGCCGAGTCCGGAAAAAGCGGCGTGTCCGCCCAGGCCGAGACCCGCAGCACCTGGATGATTCCGGTCTGCATGCAGGAAATCCAAGACTCGCGCGATGGCAAGCCCCGCTACTTCACTGCCACCACCATCGGTCAGGCATTCCCACCTGCCGGCCAGGTATGGGCCCTCGCCTTCAATCAGGAAGGTCGCCCCGTCGGGAAAATCAGCAGCGCCGACATCGAGTATCCCAGCGCCTCACCCGCCAAGAAGCGCCAGAAGCTAGCCTTCCACACCCGCATCCCATGAACCGACACACCGTCCATCTCCGGGGCTTTTCCCTGATCGAGCTGATGTGCTCCATGGCCATCGGGGCCACCATTCTTGTTGCCGCGGCCGCCTTGCTGGGCAGCTCGGGCGAGGGTTACGAGCGCGTCGGCGGAGGCGTGGCCAGCGAGCGCGAGGCCCGCGCCCTCATGACCCAGCTCACTTCCGATCTCGCCACGGCGAAGTTCCACAAGGATGGGATCATGGAAAAATCCGGCGATGTTTGGGTGAAGGATCGCCTCGGTTTCCTCTCGCTCCAGCCATCCCAAGCCCAGAGCAAGGATGAGCTCATCGGCGATCTCTGTGCGGTCCACTATTACATCGCTGATATCAAGGTCGGCGGCAAGATGGTCCGCTGCCTCATGCGGGGCTTCAAGGGAAGCAAAACAACCTTCGATGCCCTAAAGGGAAATACCGTCCCCTCACTTTTCCTCAAGACGGGTGCAGACACTCCAAGCGCCGACGAACCGGTCGCCTTCGGAGTGGTTTCGTTCCAAGCCACACCCAAGTCGCGGGATGCGGATGGAAAATGGATCGATTGGGTGAGAAACGACATCACCGGCCCCGAGGCGCTCGATGTGCGCCTCGTGATTGCCCGTCGCGAACTCACCGGAAAACTCACCACCGCCGGCGATTGGGACGGTGCCGGAAAATCCGGAAGGCTTCTTGGAAACCCCAATGAAACCGATCGAAACAAGTCCCTCGAAGTTTACGGAACCCTCATTCGATTCGGAAGTCATGAAACATCCTAAGTCAGCCCCTCCCCGCATCGGGGCAGCGGGATTCACGCTTCCGGCGATCCTGGTGGTCGTCGGTGCCTTGCTCATTCTCGCCGTCGGCATTCTCATCGTCGCCGGGATCGAACGCAGCACCGCCCGCTCCTTTGTGGATCGCCAACGCGCGGAACTCGCCGCACGCACCGCTCTCGAAGACATTCGCTCGGTTTTTACCACCCAGGCCGTGAAGGACGATTTCCTCGTCATCCAGTCCAACCTCAAAGAGAATGTCAGGCCGACGGAAGCAGGGGGGACACCTCGGGAAAAAGCTCCCTTTCTTTTCCTCACCCGCGCCGAGCCCTCCAATAGCGGCCTGAATTACACCCACATACCGCTCTTCAGTTCGTCCAATCCCACCGTCAAGGCAGCCAACTCCGTCTCCCTCCTCCCACCTCCGGTGGAGGACTTCCTCTCCTCAACCGAGAATGGCCGCAAGGACTTCGAGGCGCTTCCCTATCAGGACTTCGTGCGGGCGGATTGGATGCCCGTTAGGGACGACAAGAACCGCACCGTGGCGCGTTATGCCTATTGGATCGAAGACCTCCAAAGCCGCGTGGACGCACAAACCGCCGGCAACACTAAAGACAGCGGGAAACACAAGCGCTTCGGATGGAAAAGCGGCGAAACCGGCGACATGGCAAGGTTTCCCGCCCCCGGTCTCAATCCGGAACCCTCCAAAATCGGTGCCGATGGACGTGATGAAAATCCTCCCCTCGACCAGGTCGCCCTTTATCTGCTCGATCCCGATTCCACCGCCAAGGATGACACCCAGTTGGACAACTCACTGGTGGATGGCCGCAGCGCATTGATTTCCCCCAACTCGGCACTCGCCGTCGCCAGCATCGTTCCCAGAATTGTCCGCGGTGATGATGGTCGTCTGGTGGATCCGAAGGCACGCGCCGTGGAGGAGAGTCTTTCCACCCAGTTGATGCCCTATGACGAGCAGGCCCTCGTTCCCGCCGTCACCGGGGTCGATCCCTCCGTCGTCGGAGAACCCAAGCTCAATCTCAACGCCTTGATCAAAAAGCCCGCCAACCAAGCCGTCGATGAAATGGCCGCCTGGATCAAAAAAGGCCTGCCGGAATTCGAGACACGCAAAGGGGGATTCCCCGATGACTATGTCAAAACCATCGCCGCCAACGCAATCGATTATGCCGATACCAACAGCGAGGGCTCCGTCAGCAGCGGCGGCATCATGGGCGGCAACAGCTATCGCGGCATCGATGCCTATCCGTTGATGAGTGAAGTTGTCCTTCATATCAAATACAACGGCGTCACCACCGTCCGCGGACGCAAGCGGCTGAACTGGGAGTTCATCCTGTTTGCCGAGTTATGGAATCACTCGAACATTCCGGTCACTGGCACCGCCAGGCTCTCCTATGAAAACGGCATGCTCACACCCGCCATCGGTGCCGAAGTGGGTGGTGTTCGTTTTGATGATCCGGTCCTCATGGGCGATGTCACCCAGGTGCAACCCGCCCTTGCCAACATCGCCGGTCGCTATTGGTCGCCACCGTTCTCGGTGAATCTCCAGCCCAACCAATACAAGTTCTACCGGGCCGCCACCGTGATCTATACCATGGACGTCGGCCCATCCTCCCAGACACTTCAGAATACCTTCGAGATCTATGAGAATCTCGGATCATCCGGAATCAGCATGATGTGGAACAATGTGGAAGTGGATCGAAACGACAAACTCGTTCGTGGAAACACCGCTGCCAACGAACTCGAATATATCACCAACTTCAGAAAACAGTCGGGCAAGGCCAATATTCCCGGGCATAGCTACGGAACTTATAATACCTCGAACAATTACAAGAACAACATGGGCGACTCCCGTCAGGCGCTCTATCTCCGCGGGGCGGATTATCCTCTTTCTGATAACTCCTATCCCGGCAACATCAGTCCCAATCGCCGGAATATCCGCAACGTGACCATCTATCGGAATGGCAGCGGGCAGCAGAATGTCTATGGACGCGTGCTTCCCTCGGAGTGGCCGGACAGCGGTCACGATACCCCGGTCAGCGGAATCCCAACCTCTTCTCCACCGGTCAATGACTATGATCCCACCAACACCATCGTCTTTCCGGATGCGCTGAATGCCAGGGAAGGGGACGCCCCCACCTTCGTTTCCAATCGTGGCCGTTTCTTCAGTGCCACAGAACTCGGCAGGGTTTTTGATCCCGTGATGTACACCCCCAAGTTTGACAACGCCTCGGACACCGCATCCCTGCTTACCGGGCGCATGCCATCCGGGCGGGTTTCGTGGCCGGTCATTGAAACCGGCTCCAACCCGGACATTTACTACGGCGGCGGAAACACCCTCCGCATCGGACGGCCCGAGCATCCGGAGTTCGCCCAGCCCACCAACCACAAACCGGCTGAGATGCCGGAAACCCACGCCGCCCGCTTGCTGGACCTTTTCCATGCCGGCAAGTCCCGCTCGACTATAGAGGCGGAGCGCGAAGGCGGTTTGGTCCGCATCGAGGGCCACATCAATATCAATACCGCCACCAAGGATGCGCTCCGTGCTGTCGCCGGAGGAATGCTTGTCAAGGATCCCGTCCTTTTCAGACGCACCAGCGACTCTCACGTTTCTTCGACCATGGCCCCGCCGGTGGTTCCCTTGGAGGCATCCACGCCCACCAGGACCAAGGAGGCGGATGTCATCGCAGATGCCATCATCCGCGGCAGGCCCTATGGATCGCCTTCTGAAATTGCTTCCGTCGTGGATGAAAACAACCGGCTCGTTTTCGGAAACCGCGAACTCCTGCCAGATGGCAATAAGGTCCAGTGGTCGGATGCCGCCGCGGAAGAAGCATTCGCCCGGGTCTTCAACTCCTCCACCGTCCGCTCGCGCAACTTCCGCATCTGGGTGGTTGGCCAATCCATCTCGCCCCTTGCCGCCGGCTCCACCGCGACGCCGGAAGTCCTTGCCGAAGTCCGCAAGGCTTTCAATGTGTTCGTCGATCCCGGTGCCCGCAAAACAGACGGCACCATCGATCCCACCAAGGTCCGCATCACTGTCCCTCATGAAAACGATTTTTAAGCTCACCCTCGCCTTTTTGCTCAGTGCCGTCGCTCTCGTCGCCCAAGAGGAAGGGGCTCCGCAACCCACGGGTTTCATCCGTCTGGTCAATGGTGTGGCCCAGGGAACGGGACCGGTCTATCTGACCATCAATGGCGAGAATATCCGCCCCTCCGGATACAAACTCGGCGATGCCACGGGCGGCATCGGCCTGCGTCCGGGCAGTCATAAAGTCACAATCAAGCGGGATGGCGTCCGCGAAGGCACCACCACCGTCGTCCTCGCAAAAGACCAAACCGTCACGCTCATCCCCTTTGCAGAGAAAGTCCCGGCCAGCGATGAAGAGCCCGCGTATTTCAAAATCCAGGTGCTCCGATTGAAACAAAAGAATGTGGACTCCGGAAGGGTCGTGACCTTTGTTTCCGTTAGCTCGAATCCGGAACTCAAAGTGGAGGTGCAGGCCGAGGATGGGAAATGGTCATCAGGCTTCGTGAAGCGCCTTTCGGTGGCGGAACTCCCGCTCAATTTCACCCAAGGTTATGCCCCCGCCAAGGTTGCCGGAAATCCTATCAAGCCGATCCCGATCGGAGGTGCCGGCAACTACGTGCTCGTGCTGTATGATGATCCGGAAGAAAAAGTGCAGTCGCTTTATTTCCGGGATTTCAAGTTCCTCAGCGCCGATTGAGCGACTGGGAGCGCGAAATTCATTTCGCCGC
>JALOTR010000328.1 GCA_025457805.1 Akkermansiaceae bacterium
TGGGGGTGGCGTTGGGGTGGTGATCGATGGGTGCCCGCCGCGCATTCCGGTGAGCTTGGAACACATCCAGCACGAGTTGGACCGCCGCCGCCCGGGGCAGTCTGAAATCGTCACGCCCCGCAAGGAGGCGGACAGCGCCGAAATTCTTTCCGGCCTGCACGATGGCGTCACACTCGGGACACCGATTTCCATCATCGTCCGCAACACCGATCAACGGCCCGGTTCCTACGACGAAATGGCCGTGAAATACCGCCCGAGCCACGCGGATTACACCTACGACGCCAAATACGGCATCCGTGCCCCCTCCGGCGGGGGACGCGCTTCTGCCCGGGAGACGATCGGCCGTGTCGCCGCTGCTGCCGTGGCCCGCCAGGTTCTGGACACCGTCCATCCCGGCATTGAAATTCTCGCCTGGGTGAAATCGATCCAGCACCTCAAAGCCGATGTAAATCCGGAAACGGTGACTGCGGCGGACATCGAGTCCAACATCGTCCGCACCGGCGATCCGGCAATGGTCGATCCCATGATCGAACACATCAAAGCCATCCGTTCCGCTGGAAACTCAGTGGGCGGGGTGATCGAGTGTGTCATCCGCAACTGCCCGCCGGGCTTGGGCGAACCCATTTTCGACAAACTCGAGGCAGAGCTCGCCAAAGCCATGCTGTCCATTCCCGCGACCAAGGGATTTGAGATCGGCTCCGGCTTCGAGGGCACCCTTCTCACCGGCCGCGAGCACAACGACCCCTACCGCATGCAGGACGGCAAGGTGCGCACCACCAGCAACCGTTCCGGCGGCGTGCAGGGAGGCATTACCAATGGCGAACACATCGTTTTCCGGGTAGCGTTCAAGCCCACCGCCACCATCATGACCTCGCAGGAAACCGTCACTTCATCCGGCGAAAACACCGAGCTTTCCGGAAAAGGACGGCACGATGCCTGCGTGTTACCCCGCGCCGTGCCCATCGTGGAAGCGATGGCGACGCTGGTTCTCACAGACCACCTGTTGATGCAGAAAATGAAATGCTGAGAAGCAGGAGCGCTGAAACCTCACCCGGCCAAACGCCTTCTTCCATCGGCGTTTGAGCTTCCAAGCCATGTCACCCGACTCCATTCCGCAGCTCAGCCTTGGCACGGCCGCACTGGTGATTTTTGCGGTGTGCGCCGGCTTTGTCATGCTTCGCGGCATGACGCGGATGATCGTGGGCACCGTGGTGCTCGCCCTGAGCGCTTGGATGGGTTTCGTGGTTTGGCAAAAGGCCCCCACCCTTTCATTTGAGTGGTTTGGCAAATCCATCGGCATCATCACCACCGGCTTGCCGATCGCGACTTTCATCCTCTGTTTTTTCCTCATCCGCAAAATCGCGAAGGCCGCTGCCAGCCCGTTCGGAAAACCGCCCGAGGAGGAAAAAAAATCCACCAGCCCGGTCATCAAGCTCGCGTTCCGCCTGCTGCTCGCACTCATCCCCACCTCGTTGATTTGGCTGATCGGTGCCACGCTCGTTCACCACACCGGATCGATTGCGGAGGTCCGGGCCTTTGCGGAAAAATCCCTCGGCATCGGCGATTCCACCCCGGCGCGCTACAGCCAGCGGCTGAAATCCTCCGTCGAGGCGGCTTTGCCGGAATCGTGGCTGCAATTTCTGGATCCTATGGCGGACCCGTCACGCCTGGCTCTGGCCAAGGTCATTACCGCGCAAACCGACTCCCCGTTGGAGCCGGTCATCGATCCACGGACCGGCAAGCCGATTCCCCGCGCGATCATTGTGGAGGATCCCGAGCTGCAAAATCTTGCCCGCGAGGGAAAATTCGGCACGCTGCTGCGGCACCCGCTGCTCACCAAGGCCCTCAACGACCCCCAGCTCAAGGCGCTACTCAAGGATCTCAATCTCTGAGTTCCCCATTTCAGCATCTCAAAATCCCAGCTTTCCGCATCTACCCCACATGTCCTACCTCGTCACCATCGGCCTTGAAGTCCATTGCCAGGTCAAAACGAACACCAAGATGTTCTGTGCCTGCCGCACCTCGTTCGGCGACACGCCCAACACCCACACCTGCCCCGTCTGTCTCGGCCTGCCGGGTGCCTTGCCGGTTCTGAACCAGGAAGCCATTGAAAAAACATTGCTGGCCGGTTTGATGATCGATTGCTCATCGCCGGAAATTTCCAAATGGGACCGCAAGAATTATTTCTATCCGGACATGCCGAAGAACTATCAGACCACGCAGATGGATCTTCCCCTCTGCATCGGTGGCGGCGTTCCCTTGTATGAGCATTGTTATCCCACGGATCACCGGAAAAGCATCGCCAATCCCGACAAGGTCGTCCGGCTGAACCGGATTCACCTCGAAGAAGATGTCGCCAAGTCCACCCACCTTGGAAACTCCTCGCTCATCGATTTCAACCGCGCCGGCACGCCCTTGATGGAAATTGTTTCCGAGCCTGATCTTGAATCCGCCGAAGAGGCATTTGCTTATCTTCGCTCCCTACAAATGATCCTTCAGCAAGGAGGCATCTCCGATGCGGACATGGAAAAAGGCCAACTGCGTTGTGATGTGAATATCTCTTTGCGCAAGAATGCCAGCGATCCCTTGGGGCCCAAAGTGGAGTTGAAAAACCTTAACTCCATCTCCGCCATCCGCCGTGCAATCCACTTCGAGATTGAGCGCCAGGGCGAAGACCTTTCCCGCGGCATCCCGCAGATCCAATCGACCCGCCGTTGGGATGATGATCGCGGTGAAACCCAGCTCATGCGCACCAAGGAAGATGCGCACGATTACCGTTATTTCTCCTGCCCCGATCTCCTGCCCATCCGCACCGCGCCCTTGCTGGAAAAAGTCCGCCCGCTGGTGCCCGAGCTTCCGCACGAACTTTCTGCGAGGTTTGAAAAAGACTTCGGCGTTACCGCTTATGATGCCTCCGTCCTGTCCTCGGATCGCCATCTCGCCATTTACTTCGAGAGCACGCTCGACAAGGCGCTCCCGGGAAAAAAGGCGGCCAATTTCATCATCAACAATCTGTTAGGAAAACTCAACGAGCAGGGAATCGGCATCGATGCCTGCCCGGTCGCGCCTGCCCAACTGCGATCCCTGCTTCTGTTGGTGGAAGACGGCACTCTCGCTTCCAATCAGGCGAACGAAGTGTTTGCCGTGTTGTTCGATTCTCCTGACAAGGCACCGGCCGCAATTGCGGATGAGTTGGGTTTCAAAAAGGCCGAAGCCGGAGAATTGGAAGCCCTCGTGGATCAAGCGATCGCCAATAACCCGTCCGAAGCGGAAGCAGTGAAGGCTGGCAATGAAAAGCTGCTCAACTTCCTCACTGGCCAAGTCATGAAATCCGCCACCAGCAAGCCGAATCCCAAACAGGTGACCGAGCTTTTGAGAGCGCGTCTGCTGCCTTGATCCACCACTCAAGCCTTGCGACGGCGGCGCATCATCATCGCAGATCCGGCAACCGCGAAAAGGGAAACTGCGGGTTCCGGGATCGCAATCGCCCGCCAGGCAAGACCGAACTCCTCGGAGTTCACTAGGCCGGTCGTATCATAAATCATACTATCGAAAACGACACGCAGGCCATAGCGCCCGGCACTGAGAGCATCAATCCGCAGAAACTCGGAGTTATCATAAGTCGTCATCGATTCGCCCACCTTGGCAAGGAACTGCCCACTGCCATCCACCGACCAAACCTGCAAGTCGAGATTGGAAAAAGCAATATCAGAGCCGGTGCCAGTCAGGTCATCGTAATCCCTCACGGAAAACCAATTGAGTGCCACGGTTAAAGCCATCGTTTGGGTGAACGCGGTATTGAACACATAACTGAAGGTATCTCCAAGATCCACCGTGGAGGAATCCCATCCGACGTTTTCGATGGTTTCACCTTCGATGTCCACATCGAGGGTCCCAAAGTAATAGATATCTGCTGCGGCCACTAGATCCAGTGCACCCGCCCCTGTGACAGCATCGAGTGCCTGGGTGGTCACGTTCATCGCGTTCTGGCCGTTGTTCCAGCCAGATGTCTCGCGGGCACCGGCCATGATCACCGACTTGATGACGCGGGTATCCATGGCATTCGCTTCCGTGGAAAGAATGGTATTCGCCGCATCCTTGAGCAGCGCGATGCCACCGGCAACCATGGGTGAGGCGAAGCTCGTGCCATCCAATCCTTGGAAATAAAGATTGTTCGGGGACGGTTCCTGAACGAGGCCGGGAGCACCTGCGCCGATGGACCCACTGTCGCCGAGGTAGGCGGCGAGAAACATCCGCTCACCCGGTGCGGCGATATCCACTGCCGAGCGCACGCCTGTTAGAGTCACCTGCGTGACCGGGTTATAAAAATCCGATTTGCCCCTTGAGGAGAATGATGAGGGTTGCAGGAACGTCGATCCCCCCACCGAACCAACCGAAATATTGTTGAATCCCGAGGCTGGCGCACCCACGGCTGCGTTGCCGCCATTTCCCGCAGCGACAACCAGGGCAACGCTGGAGTTTTCACGTGCCAAGCCATCGAGGGCAACCGTCAATCCGCCTGCACCAGCGGGATCTCCCCCGCCCCAACTGCTATTGATGACATCCGCCTTGGCAACACCGTTGCCTTGGAAAAAGGCGGAATAAACATTCGTGGCCGATTGCTGGCTGATCGAAAAGGAGCCGAAGTCCTGAGATGAAAAGCCGGTGGCGATGGCACCAGAAACCACCTGTCGCGTCCAACGCGCGTGGTCATGTCGGAGCGGTGA
>JALOTR010000329.1 GCA_025457805.1 Akkermansiaceae bacterium
CGACCCCACATTCGCTCCATCATTCTCCTCCCACGCTCCGGACCGCCCGGAGGATCGGTCCCTACCATCCCACCCATCAGGGGCCCACTCGAAGCCTGAAAAACCCTTGCGAAGCCCCTTCCATCCCGGCAGAGCCGCCTTTCACACGCACCCTCCGCCAATCGATTCCTCCCGCAGTGGGTGGCTCAGGCTCGGATTCGGAAACCATGTCCGAGCGCTGCCATCCTGAAATCAGATCCGCCGAACTCTCAAGCATCGGCTGCAAATCCCCCATACCCGGAATCCGCGGATAGCGAACCCATAACTCTTCCCCATCCGCATAAATTTCACATGCCTGTGGATCGCCTCCGGAGCCGGGGTCCGCGCCCGTGACATATTCGAGGAAATTGCTGCTTCCATCGCCATCCGCATCCGCAGCGGGAAGCTTGAGCAGCGGATCACTGATCGCTGGAAATCCTGCCATCCACGTTCCAAATCCACCAACCTCTGGAGCGGGAGCCGTCGCCAACTGCAAGGCACCATTGCGATTTCCCGTGATGGCCCGAGCATCGGCCAAATGCAAAGAAATCAACTGCTCAAGCCCGGTATCCGGATCCGCAGCGAACTCGATACCCTTGAAACGCGCCACCAGAAACTCCTGCCCGCCTTCCTTCCGCACAATCAGCGAAACTTCCTCGCCCACCCACGGCGATGCCGCGGCCACATCTTCACTCACCGCGATTTCAAACCTCCCGGCCACCCCATCCACGCCATCGCCGATGTTCTTGGGCGACCCGAATTCCACGAACTGCGAATCCAATTCCTCCCAACCCTCCGCCGCCGCATCCAGCACCTGCTCATCGGTCATGTTCGGAAAAACTCCCACCCGCACCACAGTCCCCGCCGTGAGAGGAATGCCACTCAAGGCCGTGAGCGCTTCCCAGGGATGATCCTCATCCGGCAAAGATGTCACCACCACGGTGCCAGCCGTGAGAGCCACGGGAAACAACCCGAATCCCAACAAAATCCGCTGTATCATCCTTTGCATTGATTGTTAGAAATCAAGAGTGATTCTGAGACGGTAAAATGCCCGACCCTGCCCACCCGGCAGTTGGAATTTAGCCACGTTGTTCTCCAAAACTGGATCAGCGTAATCAGACCAATTCTGCAAGTCCGTGCTGACCTCTATCTTATAACTCGGCGAACCAGGCAATGGCCGGTAAGGCAGCTCCCCGGTCAAAGCCGTCTCCCCGGCATCCGGATCCGCAGGTGGTGAAAACCCGGGTCCCGGCTCCAAACTTCCCTCCACCCACACATATCCTGCAGGACCACTGCGGCGGATGATGAGAGTGGAAAGGTAATCCAAGGGTGCCGAGATATCATTTCCCGAGTTATCACCCACCTCCCGCCATCCCGTGGAACCCGGGCGCGAAGACAGATAAAAAGGCCCTCTTTGCAAACCGCTGTAAGGCTCCTCCAGAGTGACCAAATCCGCCTGCGTGGCATTCACCCCGGCAATCGCCGGAAAATCCCCCGTGGCGGGAATCAGATTGGAGAGCGAGGAACTCAGGTTGATGGGCAGGGAAAACACATTCACTCCCGTCCGCACAGGAAGCAGGATGGGCGCACCAGAAATCTCACCCGAGAGCGTCATGCGCAGATTTCCTGTCGAGCGCCGGATGATGTAAATCCCGTAAGGAAACCGCAAAACGGCCGAACCTGCGTTTGCATTCACATCCTTTTCCTCCCATCGCTGGCGGGTGGAGTGATAATAATACACCTTCTCCTGCTGCGCCGCCGCATCCCAAGCCACGATGTTGTCTGCCAACTCCGCTGAGCTTCCTGACGCCAGCGCAAAGCGATTGTTGGCACCGAACAATTGCACCACATTCGGATGGGGGCGAATTCTCACCACCGTCCCTGCTGCCATCCATGGAGCGAGATTGACCGCACATCTGATATCATTTTGGCGGAACTCGACAATATCCGTGATAAATCCTCGGCCAGCGCCATCCATCACATGCACATAGGACGGCCTCGTGGCATCCTGAATGTCCTGATGGGAGGAAATTCCCTGAAGCGACAAAAGATCACCATTCACAGTTTCCACCAATCCCGCAAAACGCGTGTCCGACATCAGCGGCATCCCGAGATAGGTCCGTTTCTGGTTTTCTCCCGCCGCTTTTCCCGGCAGCTTCACCACATAAATCCCGCGAGGTTCGCCGTACGCAGATTGAGCAGATGCGCCCATCGGCACCATCGCCAAGGCAATCACCAACAAAAAATTCCGGAAAATGGACGGGAACAGGTTCAATGGCAGGTCTGTGAAAAGCCTGAAGCAAACAACGCAAGCTGACAAGATGATAAGATGGTAGGGATGGAGTTGCCTCCGGCCATGCGGAATGTGCTGCGCGGTTTTCTAAGCCGCTACAGCGGCCATGGCATTCCCGGCCGTCCGGCGAAAGAGATGAGAATGAGGTGAATGGTAGGGATGGACCTCCGGGCCGTCCGTGCGAAAGAGATGAGAATGAAATGCCGATGTGGGGACGTTCCGGCCCTCATCGGCTTTCCCATTCACTTCACTTTCGCCGGACCGCCCGGAGGATCGGTCCCTACCTTTTTGCTTTCTCATTCACTTCACTTTCTCAGGACCGCCCGGCCGTCTTCGCTAGGGCTACGCCGGGCCATGGAGGATCGGTCCATGCCTGCCTCAAATACCATTCCCCCATCTTTCCCCTTTCCTCCGCGGTGTTTCCGCTGTTGGTTGGGGGCGGGACGATGCGCTGCTTTTACTCGGAAAAATTGGAACTGGAATTGCCATCGGGACATCCGTTCCCGATGGACAAGTTCCGCGTCTCCAAGGACATGCTGCTGGACAGCGGCATCTTGCGGCCGGATGAAATCATCGAGGTGCGCTCGGCCGATACCCACCTGCTCCAGCGCGTGCACGAACCGGAATACATCCGCAAAATCGAAGCCGGCGCACTCGATCGCAAGGAGCAAATTCTCCTCGGCCTGCCGGTCACGCCGCAGCTTTACACCCGCAGCGCCACCGAGGTGGAGGCCACCCGCCTTGCCTGCCACGCGGCCCTTGTCGAGGGCATCGGCGTCTGCCTGGCTGGCGGCACCCACCACGCCTTCCGCGAGCATGGCGAGGGCTATTGCGTTTTCAACGATGTCGCCATCGCCATCCGCGATCTCCAGGACAAGCAGCCGAACATCAAGATCATGGTCGTGGATACCGATGCCCACCAGGGCAATGGCACCGCCGCCCTGCTCGCCCATGATCCCCGCGTTTTCACTTATTCGATCCACGTGGGTCGCAATTATCCCACGAAAAAAACCAGCAGCACGCTCGATATCGAGACCGTGCGCTATGTGGAGGGAGATATGTATTTGCATCAACTCTTCACCAGCCTCGCCAACGCGCTGGATGCATTTGCCCCGGACCTGGTGATCTGGATTTCCGGTGCGGACAATCACCGCAACGACCGCTTCGGCCAGATGCATCTTTCCCTGCGGGAAATCCAGCGACGCGATGAAGTTCTGTTAGGCGCCTTCCTCCGCAACCGCATCCCGGTGGCCGTGCTCTACGGCGGCGGCTACAACCGCCAACCCGAATTCACCGCCAAACTCCACCGCAACACCGTCGCCACCGCCAAACGCCTCGCCAGCGAATACCGCGGACTTTGAGGCGCAGGCGATTTTTTTGTAACCGCGGACCGATCCGGTGGAGTGTATGGGTGAAAACTCCCATGCAGCCTCTTCCTGAAAACCAACCGAGCGAAGCCTTCATCCGGGCGTTGACCGAGACGCAATCGGCCTTGCGCGGCTATTGCCATGCCTCGTTGGGCCATGGTGACGAAGCCAAGGAAGCGGTGCAACGGACCAACATCACCCTCTGGCGAAAATGCGGCCAGTGGGATCCTCAAACCGAGTTCCGACCCTGGGCGATCAGCATCGCGAAGTTCGAGGTGCTCGGAGTCATCCGCGATCGCCAGCGCTTGCAGTCGCGCTTTGTATTCGACCCGGACGTGGTGGAGATGATGAGCACTGAGGCATCAAACCTGACGGACGAAAGCAGCGGGAGGGGCGAAGCTTTGGAGCGCTGCCTCGAAAAACTCAGCGACGCCAACCGCCACACGATCACAGAATATTACTCCCACGGACTATCAATCGCAGACCTTGCCGGAGAAATCGGCAAAAGCCCCGCTGCGGTGAAGGTGATCCTGCTGCGTTTAAGGGCCAAACTTCGCGAATGCATCGAAGGCGAATTGAGCCGGGGAGGTGCCGCATGAGCGCGCCAACCTTTGATCCCCAGCGATTGGAAGATCTGCTTTTGATCTCGGCCAACCAAGAGCTGCCAGAAGTCGAGCGTGAGGAGCTCAATGACATTTTGCGGCACAGTGCCGAAGCCAGGAAATTTGCAGCCCGATCCCTCAACTTCGATTCCCTGCTCACGGAAAGCCTGAATGCGCGCGAAGCCAAAGAGCTTCATGCAGTGGATTCTCAAACCGAAAGCAGAACTTCGCTCGAAGTCGATTTCAAACCACGCAACTGGCTCGCCCGCGCGGCAGCTTGGATAGGCGGATTCCATCTATTCAGCAACACCGCTGAAGCCACCACCCTTCTCACAACATCCTCCTTCGCTTACTTCATGAAGAAAACCCTCAACTCCATCACCGCCCACATCCTCGTCCTCGGCGGCTCCGGCATCTATCTGATCCATCGCAGCAAC
>JALOTR010000330.1 GCA_025457805.1 Akkermansiaceae bacterium
AACGCGGTCCGTCCCCCGTCTTATCCACAGACACGGATCTCGGTCACGGCTATGTCCGTCGAGACGGGGCCATTCATTTCATCGGCGGCGGTGTTACCGGGTCCGGTGCCAATGCCACCCGCATCGACACCCCCTCGCCATGGCTGCTCCGAAAAGTCGTCATGTCCAAGTTCGGCCCATTCAAGACAGCCGATGGGCTGGACGTGGCCAGTTTCAATGTGTTGTGCGAGGAATACACCCGCGACAAAAACCACGTTTACTACAAGGTCATCAGCAACGACGAGTTCATCGTCATCGTGCTGCCCGATGCTGATCCGGCATCCTTCGAATTGCTCGGCGGTGAACTCGCGAGGGATCACAAGCGGGTTTGGTATCGCGATGAAATCCAGCACGGAGTCGATGCCGCCACCATCGAACGCATCGAGGGCGGCCCGGTTACGGCATACAAGGACAAGAACTCCGTATTCTATCAGTATGATGCCATCGCAGGAGCCGATCCTGCCAGTTTCAAACACATCGGTGCCGGCTACTATGCGGACAACAAGCGCGTTTACTGGGGCCCAACTCCGGTCCCGGGTGCGGATCCATCCGACTTCACAGTGATGGGGGATTCCTTCATCGCAAAGGACAGCAGCAGAATCTACCGGAGCGGCGAGCCCCTGCCCGGCTATGATGTCGCATCGTTCGAATTGATCCTGCACAATGAAGCGGGATTCCAGATTTTTTCCGACAAAAACGGCATCCATATCGACACGATGACCTTTCCCCGCTCCAAGCCCGGCAAGATTGAAATCATTGACAAAGAAACCGTTCTGGCAGGCGATCTCATTCATCTGGTGAACACTTATCAATACACACCCGTGACGCTCTTCAAAGAGTCCGGAAAATTGATGGCTGAAACCCCGGTTTACGAACCCGAAAGCGAAAAAGTGACCGGCATGATGACTGCGGAAGTGACCTCGGAGGGACTCAAGGACATCCGGATCAGTCCCCTTCCGGGCGGCAACAAGGCTCCATCGGTGCCTGAATGGCAACTGAGGGTTTTCAAGGAGATGCATCTCGTGCAACGCATGATCAGAGCCGGGAGTTTGATTCCATCGCAACTTCCCCAATGAAGCGACTTGAAGTCATGAAATCGAAGACTTCAGTTATCATTTCACTGTGTCTTGTGGTCGTTTCTGGTTTCGTGTTGTTTTCCAAGTCCCTGAAGAACGATCGACCTCCTTCCATCGACGTGGTCTCCGAAAATGGCCATGCACCAAACTCCGAGCGGAAACGCGAAGGCCACTCCACGGAATCCGCGCAAGAACGGAAGGCAAGAGTCGCCAAAGAAGAAGTGGAGCGGGAAGTCAAACAGAAGCAGTTGGCATTCTGGTCTCAAAACGCCTCGGCAGGCCTCGCCCAAGCGAAGAAGAATCTCGTGGAGGATCTTGAGCTGTCCGCGAAGGAATCCATGGCAGTGGAGATGATCTTCGCTCGCCGCGACTTGGAGCTCTCCGAACAGCTCGCCAAAATGCTCTCCAGCGAGGCTGCGGATGACAAGGAGCAGTTCCGGAAAATCTGCGACCTGCTCCGCAACAAGGGCCTTCGTGAGGACCTGGCGGGAGTTCTTTCCCCTCAGAAGTTGGCACGCTTTGATGCCGATGAAGCAACACGCGAACAGGAAACCATCGAGGCCCGTGCTTATCGCGATATGGCGGATCTCAATGCCGTGGTTCTGTTGACCGATTCCCAAAAACAACAAGCCCTCGCAGCATTGATCAGGAATGCTCCTGAACAAATGGAGCATGAAGCGGATACGCGCGCCTTCATGACCCTCAACTATGGCCAGATGCTTGCCGACGTGGATTCCTCAAGCATCCGCGGTTTGGCCAACATGGTCAGCGCGGGACTGAATGATGAAATGCCCGTTGTCGAAATCGATAGTTCGCACTATCAGCAATGGGCACAGGAGAACAAAACGGAACGGATCGAGAACGAACTCTCCGCCCTGAAGGACATTCTCGATGAAAAACAACTCACCCGCTATCGCGAACACCTGGAAGCGGAGCCGCCCTGGTAAAGTCCGAATTCGCAGAAACCTCCATCAACCCAGAACATAATCCGAATGAACATGCATACCATTTTCACAGCTCCATTCACAATGCTCGCCACCGCGTTGCTGATATCTTCGTGCAGTTTCCATTACGACATGGTGTCCTTCAATGGCGCTGACAAGTTGCCTGCCGCCAAAACGCCTGTTCCGAAGATTGAAATCGATACCAACACCTCCGTCGGCACTTTGCTGGGTGGCTCCGTCAAGAGCAAGAAGCCTTATGACATCTGGGCCTATTACATGGATGACAAATTCACCTTTGCTTCCGCAGAGTTCTCGGCCCTGAAAGTCACCTATGCCGATGGCACCCAGGATCCCGTTGCCGCCGCACTCAAACTCCCCATGCGCTTCGAGGGCACCGCCCATGAATCCTACAACAGCATGGATGGCGGAGTGGTCGTTGTGAACAAATCACGAATCATCAAGGCAGAGTTCCCCAGGACCATCGGCCGCGACGAGCCTTTCACGCTCGAAATCGAGGGCAAATTCACCAAGGAAAACGGCGCGATCATCCCCTTCAGGATCAAGCAAAAATACGAAATTTCGCGCGAGAAGAGAACCGAATCCTGGGTGGATTTCGTGAGCAGTTGTTGAGACGCTTCGACGGAATGTCGTTTGGAAACAGTCGATTGGGTCCCGGCACACCGTTTGCGGCGGAATGAATTCCGCGCTCCATGTTGATTGCGCCAGCACCCAGCTTCCCGGGCACAAAAAATCCCGAGGCCTTTCAGCTTCGGGACTGTTTGACTTCCAAAAAGAAGTGCTCGAAAGAGGACTCGAACCTCCACGGGTTACCCCACTAGATCCTTAGTCTAGCGCGTCTACCAATTCCGCCATCCGAGCATCCGGTTGGGTGGGCGGCTTTGTTACGGTCCCGCCCCGGACTAGGCAAGAGAATCTTGAAAAAATTTTCACCGACGGCGGATTTCCTGCTTCTGGCTTGCTTCACGGCTCACATGGGAAAGCATGGGGCCGATCAATCCCCTATGGAATCCATCCGCGCCGAAGCCGTAGTCAAATCGTTTGGAAAAGTCCGCGCCCTGGACGGGATCGATCTTCTGATCGAACCCGGCGAGTTGTTTTTCCTGCTCGGAGCCTCCGGTTGCGGAAAAACGACCCTGCTGCGCTGCATCGCCGGCCTGGAGACGCCGACGGGTGGAAGCATCCACTTTGGCGAGCGCGACGTGACCAAAATGCCGCCCCACAAGCGGGAGGCGGCGATGGTTTTCCAGAGTTACGCGCTGTGGCCGCATCTCACGGTGGGCCAGAACATTGCGTTCGGGCTGGAGGAACGCCGGGTGCCGAAGGCGGAGATCAAACGCCGGGTGGAGGAGGCTTTGGAAATGGTGCAGCTCCCGGGATACGGCGAGCGATCGATCGACCAAATGTCCGGCGGTCAGCAGCAACGCGTCTCGCTGGCCCGGGCCTTGGTGGTGAAACCGAAATGCCTGCTTCTCGACGAACCGCTTTCCAACCTCGACGCCCAACTCCGCGTGGAAATGCGCCGCGAAATCCGCCGCATCGTGAAGGAAAACGGCCTCACCGGCATCTACGTGACCCACGATCAGGAGGAAGCACTGGCGATGGCCGACCGGATGGCGGTGCTCACTCGCGGGAAAATCGGCCAAATTGGCACGCCGGAAGAAGTTTACCGGCATCCGCGCAGTGCCTATGTGGCGAATTTCATCGGCGAAACCAACATCATTTCCGGCGATGTGTTGGAAACCAAAGGCGGGTTTTCCTTGGTCAACACTCCGGCCGGTCCCATCGCCGGACGCATCACCGATCCGGACTGGGCTCCGCTTGCTGGCGAGAGCGTGCGACTTTCAATCCGTCCCGAGGCATGGCGTCTGCACATGGATTCGGGCGACAATCCGGTCGCGGGAACCATCGTCGAGCGCGCTTACCTGGGTCAGCGGATTCAATATTGGATCGAGACACCGATCGGCCGCCAGCAGGTGGTGGAAATGAACCCGCATGTGATTCATGGGCCGGGAGACGCGGCGAAGTTGCATGCGCGGCATGATGATGTGGTGGTGTTGAAGCCTTGAAGAGACGCAAGACTGGAAGACGCAAGACACAAGAGAAGAAGACAGAAGATTTAGAGACGCATGATGAGAGAGATAACATATCACTTGGGAATGGGCTGATGAAGGGACGGGCACTGATCATTTTTGGTTTGCTGGCTTTCATTGTGGCCTTGCCGCTTGCTTTGAAGCGGGAAACGGCGACGACGAGTTCCCGCAAGGCGGATGATCATCTGGTGGTGTTGACACCGCACAACGAATCGATCCGCCAGGAGTTCGGCGAGGCCTTTGCGGCGCATTGGAAGCGCACGACGGGGCGCAGCATTCATGTGGATTGGCGCACGCCGGGCGGCACTTCGGAGATCCGGATGGTGCTCGACGCAGGTTACAAGGCGGCGGAGGAAACGATGCGGCCGGGCATCGGGGTGGATGTGTTTTTCGGTGGAGGAGAACCGGATTTTGCAGGTCAGGCGAAGAAAGGGCGCTTGGTGCCTTTGGAGGTGTTCGACAAACATCCGGAGTGGTTTGCCGAGGGCGGCCCGGTGCCCTCCACCTTCACGGGTGAGAAG
>JALOTR010000331.1 GCA_025457805.1 Akkermansiaceae bacterium
CCTCGCCATCCTCCGCCCCGGCCGTCTGCCGCGGGTGAGGGCGATGGTGGAGGCGTGCAAGGACGCCCTGCCACTCATTTATGGTGCGGCCTTGCTCACCACGCTGGCCGCCGTGGTTGAGGGGTTCTGGTCCGCGCAACGCATTCCATCGGAAATCAAATACACGGTGGGCATCGCCGGCTGGGTCCTGCACACCGCGTATTTCCTGCTCGCCGGAAGGAGGGGCGGACATGCGGCTTGATACCGTCACGGCGGAAATCCGTCCGCGCAGCGACTGGGAGGCGGTGGACCTGGGACTTGCGATGGTGCGGCGGGATTTCTGGCGCTGTCTCACCGTCTGGTGGCTGGCGCTTGCGATTCCGACGGCGCTGTTCGGCTGGTTGTTGTGGGACTCGCCAATGTTGTGGTTTCTGGTCTTCTGGTGGCTGTCCCCGGCGGGATCGCGCATGGTGCTGTTCGAATTGAGCCGACGGCTCTTCGGCGAGAAACCCACACTCAAGGCCTCGTTGAAGGAAATCCCCAAAGCATGGACGCGGCGCTTTTTCTATCGCTTCGTCTGGGCTCGCCTCTCGCCTTGGCTGCCGCTCACGCTCGCGGTGGAGGATCTGGAGGGACTGCGCGGCACGATTTACAAACAACGCTGCAGCCAGGTGACCCGCCGCGGTGAAGGGGTAATCATGTGGATCTATCTCGTGGCGGATCTATCATCTTGCTGGTTCGGCCTCGCCATCATGGCGGTGGTTTATATGTTCATTCCGGAAGGCCAGGACGGTGCTTGGCAGTTGGCGATCGAAAGCTGGGATCCATCCGATCCCTTTTCCACGCCGGACTTGTTGGTGAGAACCCTCGTCTGCTGCGTGATGGTCGCCAAGTCACTCACCGACTTGTTTGTCATCGGCGCGGGATTCGGAATTTATATCAACAACCGCACATGGATCGAGGGCTGGGATGTCGAACTCGCATTCAAACGCATGGCCCGCCGGATCACCAAGTCGGTCTCGATGATTCTTTTTGCCTGCCTTGTTTTCTGCCCTGCAAACGGTCGGGCGGAGCGGGTGGAGGCGGATCCTGCGGTCGAGATCCGCGAGGTGAAGGCGCAGCCGGAGTTCAAGGTTCACACGGTAAAAGATCGCAAGCCCAAACCTTCCACCGGGCCGAGTTGGCTGGAACGGTTTTTCCGTTGGCTGGGATGGGATGGATCGCGCTCGGGCGGCGGAGTAAGCGGTGCGGAAATGCTGGGGCAGTTGTTCGTGATTTGCATCATCGGCCTCGTCGTGGGGCTGATTGCCTGGTTGATCTGGGTCAACCGCCACTCGTTCATCCTCCGAGGGTCCGGCGGGGAGAAAATTGCCCAAAAAGCGCTGGCCCGCGTGGTCATGGGCATGGAAGTTTCACCGGAAACACTGCCAGACGATGTGCCCACGGCGGCGTGGAAGCTATGGAATGAAGGCAGGCACCAGGAAGCGCTCGGTCTGCTCTATCGCGGTGCCATTTCCAAAGTGATCAACTCCGGCCAGGTGGAAATCCAGGAGTCCGACACCGAGGGCGACTGCATGCGCCGTGTGGATGAAGCCGGCGAACACGTCCATCCTGCCTATTTCCGAGGCATCACCCGGGCCTGGCTGGCCATGGCTTATGCGGGCAAGCGACCGGACGACAGCACCGTGCAATCGCTCTGCCAGACATGGCCATTCCACGAAAGGAGGGCGGCATGATTCGTGGGCTCGCATTGTTTCTAACAGCCATCCTGCTCGCCTCCTGCGGCGACTACATCGAGGAGGAGCGCGAGATCGGCTACAAGGGCAGGGCCCGCGTGAACCCATGGCTCGCCGCCGAGAAGTTTGCAGGCAGGATGGGCAATGAAACCAAATCGGTGATCTCATGGACCGCTCCGGCGTGGGAGGAATCGGTCTGGATCATTCCCGCCGCCTCGCTCAACAACGCCAGCTTCACCCGCCGCACCCAGTCGTGGGTGGACGATGGCGGGCACTTGATTCTCCTGATCGATTGGGCGGATGCGGAAACCAACGATTGGTCCCGGAACCGCCCTCCCGTGGAACTGATGCCGCCGCTCATCACGATGCTCGAAGATGTGGGGATTCACGTGAAAAAAGATGAATCCGCTTCCGCCGATCAGGTGGAGTTTCTCGGGCGGAGTTACCGTGTGGATGCCACATCCGAAAACTCCGTCGCCAAAACCAAGAACGGCGACTCGCTGGTTTTCATGTCCGAGGAATCCGGAGAAGGCCGCATCACCGTCGTTTGCGACGGACGTTTGTTCCGCAACCGCTGGATCGGCGATCACGACCACGCTGCCTTGTTGAGCGCCTTGATTGAATCGACCGGCAATGAAGGCATCGTCGGTTTCATGCGCGCATCCGGGCTGTCACTATGGGACATGCTCAGGAAACACCTATGGCCTGTTCTGTTAGGACTCGCGGTGTGGATTGTTCTCTGGCTCTGGAAAAACCTTTCGCGCTTCGGTCCGGTGGAGTCGGCCAGCGTTCCATCCGTCCTCCGCGGCTACGAGCATCACCTGGAGTCCCTCGGCGATTTTCAATGGCGCATCGACAAGGGCGCATCGCTGCTGGCACCGCTTCGCGAGCAGATCGTGGAACTCGGCCAACGCACCAGCCACCGCGCCGGACGCCGCGATGATGACTTTTTCCAATATCTTGCCGACCGTGCCGGACTGCCGCGCGAGCGGGTTTTCCGCGCCTTGGCAGAAGCCGCGCCTGCGGATGCCGCGGTGCTCACGAGGACCACGGCCGATCTCCAACAAATTCTCAAAGTTCTCCACAACCCCGTCAATTCATGAATCCCGACCCGAGCCAGCCGCCCCAAGAATACCAACCTGTGCAGAGCCTTGCCGAGTTGATCCAGCGAATGCGCGATGAAATCCGCCGCGTGATTCTCGGTCAGGAAACAGTCATCGACCAAGTCATCGCCGCACTGCTTGCCGGTGGTCATGTTCTGTTAGAGGGCAAGCCCGGTCTTGGCAAAACCCATCTCGTCAACACCCTCGCCCGAACCTTCGGCGGCGCTTCGGGACGCATCCAGTTCACACCGGACCTGATGCCCTCGGATGTCACAGGCTTCCGTTTGTTCGACATGAAAAGCCAGACCTTCCAACTGCGCCAAGGTCCGGTTTTTACCAATCTTCTTCTGGCAGACGAAATCAACCGCGCCCCTGCAAAAACCCAGGCCGCCTTGCTGGAAGTCATGCAGGAGCGCCAAGTCACCATCGATGGCGAGACGCTCAAACTCGCGCCGCCCTTCATGACGCTCGCCACCCAGAACCCGGTGGAACACGAAGGCACTTATCCTTTGCCCGAAGCGCAGCTCGACCGCTTCATCATGAAGGTGCTCATCGGCTATCCGCCGCGTGAAGCGGAGTGGGAAATCGTCACGCGTGCCGCCTCCGAGAATCCCGGTGGCTTCGGCGATGGCGTGCGCCTGATTTGCGGACCCAACGAAATCGTCGCCGCCCAACAGGCAACCGCCGCCGTGCAAGTCGTGCCGGATGTGGTGGCATACGCCGTGGCCATCGCCCAGGCCACCCGTGATTCGAAGGCGATCTCGCTCGGGGCCGGAACACGCGGTGCCATCAGTTTGGTGCGCATCGGCAAAGCTTTCGCCGCGCTCGACTCGCGGAGTTATGTCATCCCGGATGATATCAAACGCGCCGCGCTGCCAGTGCTGCGCCACCGCGTGCAACTCACTCCGGAAGTGGCGATCAGCGGTCAGGAAGTGGATGAGGTGCTGCAAGCCATCGTGGACAGCGTGCCTGCGCCCCGTGGCTGATTTCGGTTAGATATCCATCCGTTTCATGAGCCCCACTTCCAGACTCCTGTCGCTTGCGCTCGCTTGGCTGCTGCTTGCCGTGGTGGCGCTGGCATTTCCCGCCTTGCTGGTGGGTTGGCAGTTGTTGGGAGTCATCTTGGGCCTCGTCGCCGTGATCGATGCTGTCATGGCATGGTTCCAACCCTCTCTGGAAATCCGCCGACGCCTCCCGGGTCGCTTTGCCGCCGGGGAACCGGGCGAAGTGGGATTGATTGTAAGAAATCCCTCGGCCCGCTTCGCACGCATCGAAATGTTCGATGGCGTGCCACAAGGTTCGGTCGCGGAAGTCATGCCATGGAAAGGCGAAGTACCACCCAACCGCGAAATCCGCGTTTTCCACCCGGTCATCATCCACCAGCGTGGCGAGTCGGTCTTTGGTCCGGTGCAGGTTCGCAGGATTTCCTGGCTCGGATTGTGGTCGCGGAAAAGTACCCTGTTGGAACCGGAAACCGTGAAGGTTTATCCGAACTACGAACCGGTGATCCGTTTCGCCCTGCTTGCCATGCAGCAGCGCGAGAGCCCGATGGGCATCGTCCGCCGCGCACGCGCGGGATCGAGCCGGGATTTCCATCAACTCCGCGATTACCGCGATGGCGATCCGCTTTCACAAATCGATTGGAAGGCCAGCTCGCGTCGGCAAATGCTCATCAGCCGCGATTTCCAGGAACAGCGCGATCAATCGATTGTTTTCCTGCTCGATACCGGCCGGCGCATGCGCGCTCTGGATGGGGGAGTGCCGCAGTTTGATCATGTGCTCAACGCCGTCCTGCTGGTGGCACACGTGGCTCTGCGCCAGGGCGATCAGGTATCCGTGAAATCCTTTGGAGGCTCCGATCG
>JALOTR010000332.1 GCA_025457805.1 Akkermansiaceae bacterium
GGGCGGCGGCCACAGCGAGATCGAGATCAAAAACCTCGTGGTGCCGGCGGAAAACCTGCTGGGCGGCGAAGGCAATGGCTTTGCCATGGGGCAGCACCGACTGGCCTATGGTCGGTTGCGCCACGGGATGCACAACGTGGCGATGGCGCAGCGGGCGCTTGATCTGGCGACAGCGCATGTGACGCAGCGCGAGACGTTCGGGAAGCGCCTGAGCGACCGGCAGGGGGTGCAGTTCATGCTCGCCGAATGCGCCAGCGAGCTTTACATGGCGCGGCTGATCATGGATCGGTTCAAAGTTTCCGGCACTGGGAATTATAACTCCTTCGCCGGTGCGCTCAACCGCTTGCCAGAAAATGATCGCGCCTGGTTGCCACAGAAAAAGGATGGCAGCGGCGTGAATGTGTATCCCATTTTCCTGTGTGCGGCGAATGCCTCCAACTTCGAACTCGATGGTCTGCAACATGTGATGGAGGCCACGCTCAAGGCGGATCAGGCACTCGTCACCACCGGGCTCGACCACCGCCTCATCCTTCATCGTCTCATCGTGGAAATCACGGCGGCTCGAAAAGCGCCCGCCAGAAGACCCGCTCCGGCGCGCAGGTGATGTATCTTTTCCATCATGTCTGCCCCATCGCCCATTCACGCCGACCGCTGGTCTCTTGATTCATGGTTCTCCGGCTTCGGCCATGAGGACTATCAGAATTTCAAAGCGGATCTTGCAAAAGACATCGCTGCATTGAAATCACAAGCCATCGCGCTGACAAATGATGTGGAAGCGATCGTGTGTGTGATCCATGCATGGGAACCACTGGGCGAACGGCTGGGACATCTTTCCGCGTATCTCGGTTGTTTGTCTGCGGACGATTCCACGGACGAAGCGGTCAAGGCGGATGAAGCGTGGATCGCAACATTGAGTGCAGAGGCCACCAAACTGCATGCTTCCTTGAGATCGGCGCTGGCGGCTTTGACTGATGAAAGTTTCGCCGCATTGCTAACAGATCCGCGGCTCAAGGATGCGGAGCACAGCATCGGGCGGATGCGTGAAGAGGGTCGCAAGCAAATGTCGCCCGAGATGGAGTCGCTTGCGGCGGACCTCAATGTGAATGGTCTGCACGCATGGGGACGGCTTTACGACACCTTGAGCGGGCGCATGGAATTCGAGATGACATTTCCGGATGGCCATGTGGAAACCGTGCCGATGTCACGGCGGCGGGCCTTGATGTCCGAGCCGGATCGCAGGCTGCGCGAGGCGGCCTTCCATGCCGGGCAACAACCGTGGAACGAGCACGCGCTCACACTCGCCGCCGGGCTCAATGGTATCGCCGGCACCCGCCAGAGTTTGTATCAACGCAGGCAGCGGGATCATTTCCTTGAGGCACCCCTGCATGATGCGGCGATGAGCCGGGAGTCGCTGGATGCGATGTTGGAAGCCATCCATGGACATATCGAATTGCCGCGCCGCGCGCTCCGCAAGGCGGCGGCGCTGCAAGGAACGGACGCCCTGCATTTCTTCGATCTCGAAGCTCCGCAAATCGCGGCTCCGGATGAGAAACCGCTTTCATGGGATAATGCCTGCGCCACCGTGGACCGGGCCTTCAGTCATGCCTATCCGGACTTGGGTGCCTATTTCCGCGAAATGCTGGATCGCCGCTGGATCGAGGCCCAGCCGCGGGCGGCCAAACGGCCCGGCGCATTCTGCACGGGATCCCGCATGTTGAGGGAGGAGCGGGTTTACATGACTTATCATGATACCGTTCACGACATGGTCACCCTCGCCCATGAAGTGGGCCATGCATGGCACTCGCGCGTCTTGCGCCAGGCCCGCTCGATGGCCGCACGCTATCCGATGACTCTGGCGGAAACCGCATCGAACTTCGGCGAAATGATTTTGCTCGATGGCTTGATGGAAGATCCAGGCATCTCGCAGGAGACGCGCGCCTATCTTCTCGATCAGGAAATGCTCCGGGCGCATGCCTATCTGGTGAACATCCCGATGCGCTTCGAATTTGAAAACTCCTTCTACACCGAACGCGCCGCCGGGGAGTTATCGGTTTCACGTTTGCGGGAGTTGATGAATCAGGCGCAGCGAAAACTTTACGGCGATACGCTGTTAGAGAATGGCACCGATCCGATGTTCTGGGCATACAAGATGCATTTCTTCATCACCGGAGTTTCGTTTTACAACTTCCCTTATGTGTTCGGTTATCTGCTCGGGCAGGCACTGTTTGCGCGATTCAAGGAGGAGGGCGCGGCCTTCCTGCCAAGTTATGAGGCTTTCCTTGCGAGAACCGGAAGCGGCACCTGTGAGGAAGTGGTGAAACAAAGCCTCGGTGCAGATCTAAGGGATCCGGAATTCTGGGCCACGGGCATCCGCTCGATGGAACCCAAGCTCAAGTTGTATGAACAACTGGGCAGCAGCGGCAGCGTTTGATTTTCACGAAAGCACCAAAGCGCCTCCCTGGCTGAGATCCTTGTGGCCGAAGGTGGGGATGTGATGGCCGAAGGCGTGGGCGATGGAAAGCCAGAGGCGGTTGTGTGGAACATCGCCGAAGTCGAACGCGTGGCCGGACTTGAAACCCAAACCGCCACCCACCAACACAAAGGGGATGTTGTCGAGCGTGTGGCTGTTTCCTTTGCCGAGTTCGTTGGTCCAGATGATGGTGGTGTGATCCAACATCGAGCCATGGCCGCCGGGCTCCGGAATGGAATCGAGCTTGCGAGCGAGATAGGCGAGTTGCTCGCAGAGCCAGACATTGATTTTCACGAGCTTTTCCTGCGCTTCCACATGGTTGTCCGGCTCATGGGAAAGCCCGTGATGGTCCTCATGGATATCCAGCCAGCGCATGCGGGCCTGGCCCACGCTGTTGGTGTATTGGAGGGTGGCCACTCGCGCCATGCCATTGGCGAAGGCACTCACCAGCAAGTCCGCCTGCATGGTGCTGATCTTCGGAATGCCATCATTGTCCAGCGCCACTCCCGCTTCGAGTTGTGGCGGCGGAAACATGAGATTGACGGTGCCGGGGTTCTGCAGGTTCTTCTCCATCTCGCGGACGAAGGTGGCATGTTGATCGAGCAAATCCTTTTCTTCACGATCCACATGCGCAGCGATACTTTGCAGATCCGCGCGCACTTCATCCAGCACGCTGCCCACGTTCTCGCGATCCTTCGTCTGGCCATAGAGTTTCTGAAACACCGCATAAGGATCACTCAAGGGGGCGAGCGGTTGGTTTCCTCCCGCATAGTTTTCGCGTGTCCATGGATCCGCACGGTTGGGAACCGCCACGCCAAGTTCGAGAGAGCCGAAGCGCGTCGCAGTCTCCGGCCGGGCCTGGAGGAAGTTGCGCAATTCCTGATCGATGGAAATACTGCGCGCCCAGCCCGCCGGTTTTCCTCCGCCGCCCTGAATATTGCCGGGCAGGAGTTCATCTGCGGTGAGCAGGCAGCTCATGCCGCGCATGTGGCCATCGCCATCGCCGCCGACTTTGTTAGATATGCCTTTGAGTGTCATCACCCGTTTGCGGAACGGCTCCAAGGGCGCGAGGATGCGCTTGAACTGGAAGTCCGGCCCGGTCTGATCCGGCCAGAACTCCGGCGGGATGGTGCCATTGGGTGTGAACATGAAAATGATCCTCTGCGGCGGCCTGGTGCCGGACGCACCTTGCGCAAGCGATGGCAGCGCGGGCAAAAACGGCAGCGCTGCGGCAGACAAGCCCAGCTTGCGGAGGAATTGGCGGCGGGTGTGAATGTTCATGATTCGGAGGGATCGATGGGAGCCACGGCTTCGAGCGCGGCTAGGGTGTGGATTTCCACAAGAAGTTTGCGGATATGATAACCGGAGTGAGTGAAATGTTTCTCAAGCCGTGCAAGAGTGCCGGGACCATAAGCGCGGGGATTTTGTTTCACCACACCTTCGAAAACCTGCCGCACAAAACCGCGTCGTGCGCTGGGAGTGGTGATGGCTTGGTGAGCGAGGTCACGCGGACCACGCAGGCGGATGGTGCCACCATCGAAGGACTCGAAGTCGGACTCGGGATTGATGGGTTTCTGGTTGTCCGACAAACGGAAGCGCCCCACGGCATCGAAGTGTTCGAGGGAGAATCCGAGCGGGTTGATGGTTTCATGACAGGTCATGCAGGAGTTGTTGCGGGTCATCTGCACGACCTTTTCGCGAGTCGTCATCGCCGCATCGAAATGGCCATCCTGAAATGCGATGGCCTCGGGCGGCGGCTTGAGGATGCCACCCAGCACGTTGCGGGTAATGAACACGCCACGGAGGATGGGCGAGGTTTCCTTGTGATGGGCAAGTCTCGCGAGGAGATAAGGATGGGTGACCACGCCGGTGCGGTGACCGGCATCGAGCACCACTTTCTGGAAGCCTCCGCCTTCCGGAACCGGGGTCCCATAAAATCGGGCGAGCCGTTCGTTGAACAACAAATAATCCGCCTCCATCAGCACACGATAATCGGAAGCATCACTCCAGACAACTTGCTCGACGAAGAGTTGCAGCGAGCGCCGGAGGTCGGCGACGATTGTGGGATCGAAACACGGATAAAGAGCTGCATCCTTTTGCAAATCCACATCCACATCGAGCTTGAGCCAGCGCTCGAAGAAGACGGCGAGTTTTGCCTTCGCCCGTGCATCGGCCATCATGCGTTCGGAGTGATGGGCGATTTC
>JALOTR010000333.1 GCA_025457805.1 Akkermansiaceae bacterium
GAACCAGGTTTCGAATTGAAAATAGTTTTTGCCCGAGTGGCCCTGATTTCCCATCTGGGCGGCCACTTTGTATTTCTTTTCGGCAGCGATCATGAGTTCCAATTCCCGGAAACTCGATCCCATCGGCTTCTCGCAATACACGTGTTTGCCCAAAGACATGGCATGCATGGCTACCGGGAAGTGTGAGAAATCCGGCGTGCCGATGCTGACGGCGTCGATATCCTTGGCCATCTTGTCGAACATTTTCCGGAAGTCCTGAAAGCGAGGGATGTCGGGAAACTGCTTGAGGATTTTCTGCGTGTGGGGAGCCCCCATGTCGGTATCGCAGAGAGCCACGATGTTGGCCAGACCGGTCGCGTGCAGGTCTTTAATGATATCGGCCGCCCGGTTGCCGATGCCGACACACGCGAGATTGACCTTCTCACCAGCAGAGAGCTTCGCCGCTCTGAGGATGGAGGGGGCGAAGAAGGTTGCGGATCCGGCGGTCAGCACCTTGCGGACGAAGGTGCGGCGCGGAATGAATGGTGTGGCTTGGGTGTTTTCTGGATATGGATACATGGTATGGGTAGGATTGAGAATAGGGGTTCCCCCTGCGGAACTGTTAGAGAGGAACGGCGATCCGGGCGGTGTCAGGGAGTGGGTTCTCCGCTGCCGGGCTCGAGCGTGGTAAGACGGCGGAGCAGGGATTTGACGTGGGCAACATACATCCAGCGTTTTCCTTCAGCATCAGTGATGATGCGGACGTAGTTCGCGCGATGCGGGGTGGGATTGGGAATGAGAATGGGCGGGGCGGAGGTAGACAGAATTTGCAGGCCGAGGGCAGTGGCGACGAGGAGGCGACCGTCGGCGAGCGGTGTCATGCCGTCGATCAGTCCTTTGCCATCGGCCGGGACTTTCACTTTGAAGGCGGCGCGGGCCGGGCCGAGCGCGCCATCTGCGAGGATGGGAAAGGCGCGCACGGTATCGCCGCGGAACTCGCCGACCCAGAGTTCGGTGCCGTCATGGTTGAGGGTGATGCCGTTGGGGTTGGGCATTTCCGCAGCTTTGACGGGTTTGGGATCTGCAAGGTTGAGATGATAGACCGCGCTGAGCGCGCTCCAGGTGCAGTAGAGGTGGCCCTTGGCGGTGATGGCGAGGTCGTTGGCGGGGCTGGGGAGGGGGATTTCCTTCCGCGCGCCGGATTCGAGGTTCCACCCAGTGATGCGCGGTTCCCCCATGCAGGCAGAGTAAAGAATGCCATCTGGCCCGAAGGCGAGGCCATTGGCCTTGGCGGTGGCCTTGTCCATGAGGAACTCCGGCTTGCCGGGCTCCAGACGGAAGAGTTTGCTTTCCGGGACGTCGGTATAAAAGAGCGTGCCGTTTTTCGCCGCGATGCCTTCGACGACCTTGTATCCTTGGCCGACGACTTCCCATTCCGATCCGGCAGGGAAAAATGTATCTTCGGCGAGCACCGTTTGGAAACAGACGGTAGCCATGACAAGCAGCGGGACCAAAGAGGGGAATGGTGTTTTCAAAGGAAGCGATCGATGAAGATGGAGATGAAGCCTGAACGAAGGGTGGGACTTCCCCTAGATCTGCCTGCGGGGCTGCTTTCTTACGCTTGGATCGTGTTTATTCGGCAAAAGCAGTGAGTTGGTTCTCCCTGATCAAGGCAGCGACGGAGTGCAATCGATGCGGCGAGCCTTGAAACCGTTCAGCAAATGCCCTTGGTCCGCTCTAAGCATCCTGTTTCTGACGATGTCCTTGAATTTCGGGAGGTTTCGTCCTCCCATCTCGGCAACGATTTTCTGTCCTTCCTTGGCTGCCTTTTGGGTCTTGATCTTCGGCGGAGGATCGCGCTTCCAGATACGCGATACAAGCGACCCGTCCCCTGCGGTCGCGACTGAGTTTGAACGCATCCACACTTGATTCTAGTAACGGTGATCATTCCGGCGACAGGAAACCAACGTTTCGTCCGTTTAGAGGTGATACCCAGGTAATCTTGTAAAGCATGTGTGGACCGCAAAAGATCCACTCCTACCGATCAAATAAACCGTTTGACCTTGATGAAGAAACTTCCATTCCCCGCCATTCTAGCAGCTTTATTGGTATCCACCAGATTGTTCGCCATCGAGATCCCAACTGGTGGAGTGGAGATCAGCGCGGGGGCTGAGCTCTCCGGCTACGCGGACAAGACCGTTGGCAAATTGGAAAAATCCGACTCAACCGGAACGGACCCTGCCAGATACCGCGTGACCATTACCGATCCCAACCCCGAGAAACCTTACCTCGCACAGATCAGCATTGCCTGTGCGAACGGAGAATTGAAAAAAGATGATAAAGTTTTGGTCCTGGTAAAAGCGCGGGCGACATCGGGTGAGGGTTCATTGGGCATCAAGCTTCAACTCGCTGCCGCGCCCCACACGGAGGCATGTGGCAGCTCGGAAATCTCTCCGGTTTCCGCATGGACCGAGTTTCCTGTTCTCTTCAAGGTGCAGAATCCCATCCCCGAAGGCAAGGCAGCCCTAACAGTTTTCGCCGCCCGCACCCGCCAGGTGGTGGAAGTGGCAAGCGTCCGCGTGTTTCGCTATCCTTCCCAGACAGACACTGCCAATTTCCCACGGATCAGGCGGACCTACGACGGTCGCGAGCCAGATGCCGCTTGGCGAAAAGAGGCCCTTGAGCGGATTGAAAAAATCCGCAAGACCGATTGCTCGCTCGTCCTGACAAAATCTAACGGATCCCCACTTGCCAACCACAAGGTGAAAGTCACGCTCAAGCGGCATGAGTTCGGATTCGGAGCTGCGACCCCGGCTTCTTTCTATTCCAGCGACACCGAAGATGCGCGCCGCTACCGCGACATTGTTGATCGTTTGTTCAGCATCATCGTTTTTGAAAACGACCTCAAAGACATGTGGTGGGGTGAGAACACTCCGGCCCACGAACGAACCGCCCGTAACAAGGAACTGGATCAAGCGTTCGCGTGGCTGGAACAACGCAACATTGCTGTAAGAGGTCATTACCTCATGCAGGTCGCCGTCCCCGGAAACGTAACTCAAACGGCCCCCGCCGCCATCCGCCGCCATTTCCTCGATACCACCCGCCAACGCATTGAATTCGCCGGGAACCGCGTGGTGGAATGGGATGCGATCAATCACCCGATCGCATGGGGAGGCGCTCGCTTGTTCAGCACTCAGCCAGGATTGGAAAAACTGGATCGCGAGGTGCTCGAACTCGCCCGGGGACTCACCAAGCTGCCCATGTGGGTCAATGAGGATCAGCTTTTCCGTCCCGGCGCACAATCCGACAATACTTGGGAATACATGAACCAACTCAAAAAAGATGGCATCGTCATCGACGGATTGGGCAATCAAGCCCACCTCCACGAAAGCTATCTGCCGTCTCCCGAACGAGTGCTCGCCGTCACTGATCACTTCGCGAAAGTCGCCCCACGCCAATCCATCACCGAGTTCGACCTCCAAACCGTGGAAGACGAACAACTCGCCGCAGACTACACCCGCGACCTTTTGATCGCCTGCTTCAGCCACCCCGCCTACACCAGCTTCCTGTGGTGGGGATTCTGGGAAGGGAGTCACTGGGAACCCACGGCTGCGTCTTGGAAAAAGGATTGGACCATCCTCAAACGCGGCGAAGTCATGGAAGAATGGCTCGGAAAACACTGGCGCACTCAAGTGGAGCTGACAACCGATGCCTCCGGAACCATCAGGTGGCGCGGATTTCCAGGTTGGTATGATCTGACACCGACTGACGGCGAACCGATCAGATTTCAAGTCACTATGGAAAACCCATCAGCCGCAGCTTCAATCAAGTAGCAGCGAGTCCCGGCTTGAGGTGAAATACGTCTGAAAAGCAAAGTGGACGCGTTTGAAAGAAGAAGAGTAAGCCGCTTTTGAATCTAACCGGTAAACCGCCATAAACGCAAAGAGACACCAAGACGATGCGGAAGACTCTTGTTAGGTGCATTTGATGGATTCTGGAGCGATACATCTTCTTGGAGGGCAGGATCAGTCTTTGAGCGCGATCGCCACTACCAGCGCTTCCTTGTTAGGGATTCGATTGGGTTTGCTCACGACGAGGGCCGTGGTTTCCTGTTTCCACTCAGTCTTTTCCTCAGTTCCGAGGATGCGGACGGAAGCCACACCTTTGTTCAGCAGCTTTGAATCGGTCCCCATTGAAACGATGCGGAGATCCTTTTCCGGTGGGGCCATGCAGAAGGCATAGATCGTTTTTCCATCCTTCGAAGTGGTGAAGCGGAAATCTTCCTGAGTGTAGGGTTTTTTCGGCACATCCTTGAGGCCACCGAAGCGTCCTTTCTCTTGCGATACGGTGCTCGGGCCTTCGCCGTAGGTCTTCCATGGTCTGGTTCCATAGATGGCCTCGCCATTCAGCGCGACCCACTGGCCAATGCCGTCGAGGATCTTGAGCACGTCAGGTTCGAGGTCGCCTTCGGGTGTTTGGACCACATTGAGCAGGAGGTTGCCGTTCTTGCTGACGATGTCGATGAGCATGCGGACGACTTCACCGGAGTTCATGTATTTCTGGCCCGTCCGGTAATACCAATCGCCGATCGAGGTATCAGTCTGCCATGGCTCGGGGCGGATTCCCTCTGCCACGCCGCGTTCGATGTCGCGCACCCATTTGCCCTTGGCGTCTTCCTTGCAGTTAT
>JALOTR010000334.1 GCA_025457805.1 Akkermansiaceae bacterium
CAGTCCGGGTCGAGGGCTTCCATCATCTGCCTCTCTTCACAAACTTCGATCAACTCGCCTGCCCCGCACGTCGCCCCCCGGAATCCGGCCCTTTTGTTTTCGGTTGGTGGGGATCGAGCATGCCACTCCATGGGCTGCAGACGATCTATGAAGCTTTCGTGCTCCTCGCCAAGGAGCGCAATGACTTCGAACTGCATCTTTGCTTCTGGGGCGACATCCGCCGCAAGGAATTCGAAGCAGGCAAGGACCTGGGCGCCATGCCATGGCTGGTGATCCACGATGATCTCATTGCCGCAGACGGCAGCCTGCCGCGTTTCATCAATGAAAAGGTTCACATTGGATTCTCTCATTACGGCACCGGGCCCACGGCTGAATACGTTTACACCAACAAGGTGCTCGAATGCATGGCACTTGGCAGGACGGCGCTGGTTGCCGACCTCCCTGGCAACCATGAATACGGCGACATCGAGAAGCTCTTCTTTGTAAGTCCGCCCACCGTGGACGGCTTGCTGGAAGCAGCACGAATCGTCCTTGATCAACCGGAAACAAGAAAGGCCAAGGAAGCCCTGTGTATTGAAGAATTCCACCGCCACTATAGCGAAGCGGCCGCAAAGCGCCGCTTTCAAGAAATTCTGGAGACCTTTCATGACTCCTGGAAGGCCACAGGCGGTAAGCGATGATGGAAGCAAAAGACTCCAAGCCCGGGAAACCGGGACTTTTCGCCAAAGGAATCACGCTGCTCGGTCTGAACCGCAGCATCCTCCTTGCGGGTGGACCGAGAATGGTGGGCATGCTGCTCGGGCCGGTGGGTTCGGTGATCATCGTTTTCACCCTCAGCACTGCCCAGCAGGGAATGTATTATGTTTTCCTCAGCCTGCTCGGGCTGAGAACCTTTTTCGAGCTTGGTGCCACAGCCTGCATCGGCCAACTGACTCCCCACCATCTCCGCGATGGCACGCCTGCGCCGGAAATGATCCGCGTGGCCGGTCGCTGGATGAAAAGAGTCGCCTTCGCCTTCGGTGCCTGCGCCCTGTTAGGTGGGTCTACCTATCTTTGGTGGTGTGGTTATCATGATTGGTGGACTCACAGCCTCTGGGTGGCAGCGGTGATCCCCACCGCGCTCGCCGGCATTCAGGAAGGCCGGCTTCAGCTACTCTACGGCAGTGGGCAGGTGGACGAGGTCAGCAAGATCCGCTGGTGGGCAGTGCTTTTTCAATATGGCGTCCAGTGGACCTTGCTGCTCTGCGGAGCCGGGCTGCTCGCCTTCTCCTGTGCCGCCCTGGCAGTCGCCCTTGGTCAGGAATGGCGCCTGCGGAAATGCCATCTCTGGCTCTTTGAAAAGTTCCCGGCCCTCGGAAACACCCAGGACCTTTGGCAGGAGATGGGCCGACTTGTCCGCAGGGCGAGCGTGGTTTATCTCGCGGGTTACTTCGTCTTGCAGATCCAGCAGCCCATCCTGTTCCGGTGGTGCGGAGCAGAAGCGTCGGCCCGTTTCGGATTCACGTTCACGGTGATCAACAGCCTGCTCGGTACCGCCGCCATCTGGGGCACAGTGGGCTTTCCCGGTTTCGCGAAAATGGTCGCGGATGGCCGGGTGGAGGATGGATTCCGCCGCTTTCGACGGATCTGGTTCCAGGCCGCCCTCGTGGCAAGCCTCGCCCTCATCGCCGCGATTGCAGCCGTGGAGATTCTGCGGTGGATCCCTCGTTTTCACGATCGTTTGCTGCCCCTTGCAGGCATGATTCCCCTCGCTCTCGCGGTCTGGATTCAAACCGTTGGAAACTGCGCCACCCACTGGCCGCGGTCCTTCAAACAGGAACCCTTCGCCCCCACAGCGATCCTTCAAATGATCATCACCCCGCCCGCCGTCTGGGGAGCGGTTTTCTTTCTCGGGCCCGACAGCATTGGCTGGGCCAATCTTCTCAGTTGGATCGCTGGAGGAGTCTCAATTCTCATCATCACTCGCCGTTATCTTCCTGGGGGGGCCTCCGCCGTTCCCTTTTCCAACAAAGCCATCGCCAAATCGTGAAGCTGGCCTTCCTCACCACCGACAATCGCGAACAGTTCGGCCGTTATGACGAGCCCAAACCCTTTTTTGGCACCGCCATGAGTGCACTGCTTCAGGGTTTCGAACATTTTCCGGACGCCATCGAAGTCCATGTGATTTCCTGCGCCAAACGAGAAATGCGTAAGCCGGCACTCATCGGCCGCAACATCCATTTTCACCAGCCCCTGGTTCCCAAACTCGGCTGGGGACGCAGCGCCTTCATCGGCTGCGGGATGGCCGTGAGAAAGGTCATCGAAGCCATCGATCCCGATCTGGTCCACGCCCAAGGTACCGAGCGGGATTGCGCGGTTTCCATGATGCTGGCTCCCCGCCGACCGAAGCTCCTTACCATCCACGGTCACATGGCGCGAATACGCGAAATCACGGGCGCGAAATTTCCGAGTTACTATTGGATGGCGGCAAACCTAGAGTCACTTGCCCTAAAGCGAGCCGATGGAATTATCGCCCTGACAAACTATACACAAAAGCGCGTGGAAAGCAAAGCTAGGCAAACTTGGGTTATTCCCAATGCCGTTGATGAAAGCTTCTTTAAGGTAGCCAATGACCCCGAAAAAAATCTCATCCTTTGTGTAGCACATGTAACGGCATGGAAGCGTCAAACAGAGCTCATCCACGCCCTGGACTTGCTTCCTAAGGACATGATACCTCGGTTGGTATTTCTCGGAAATGGCTCCGAATCTCTCTATGGGAAGCGCTTCGCAGATGAAGTATCACAGCGGCCATGGTGCCACCATGCCGGGAACGCCAACAGAGCCGAACTCAGAGAATGGCTGTCCAAAGCGAGCTTTTTGGTGTTGCCTTCCATCGAAGACAACTGTCCCATGGTCGCCTTGGAAGCCATGGCATCCGGCGTACCCGTTGTCGCCTCGAACATCGGCGGCATTCCCGATCTTGTAATTCCCGGCGAGGACGGAGAATTGTTTGATCCACGCGATCCTGCCGACATTGCGGAAAAAATCTCACGGGTACTGAATGATCCCACACGCCGCGATTCCTACGCCACCCGCGCGCGCTTGAAAGCGCAACAAACCTATCATCCAGTAGCCATCGCACGAAAGCACCTTGAGATCTACGCCGATGCCCTTTCCAAAGCTCGGAAATCGCAACCCGCTACCGTCCGAGAATGAACCGGGACCCCTTGCCCGAAACTTTCCCCATCCTCGACCTCACCCGTGGAGCGATGGCTTCATTGGTGTTTCTGAGCCATTGCGCGCTTTTCACCGGTTCGGCCGGGCCCTTGCACCACATCTTCCGTTTGGGGGGTGTGGCTGTGGAAATCTTCATGTTCGTGTCCGGGTTTCTCATGCTTTGGCATTACCTCGCGAGGGAACACAAGGAGCCATGGGGTCGCCCGGGGACTTGGTCAAAATTTTGGTGTCGCCGCTTTTTCCGGATGGCGCCTCTTTACTGGCTCGCGCTGACCCTCGTCTACCTCTTTCACGGACCGCTTCATGATTGGATGCATGAGGTCCACCGCATCTTCCCCTTGCCATGGGCGGGCAGGGAAATCGACCCGGGAAGAATCGATCAGGAACCCGGTTTCGCCAACATCATCAGCCACTACACCTTCATCTTCGGCCTCATTCCAAAGTGGGCGAGCAACAATGTCCTGCCCGACTGGAGCATCACCCTCGAAATGCAATTCTACCTTTGCTTCCCCTTCCTTGCCTTGCTCTTGAGAAAGGGCGGTTGGTTGACTACATTGATCCTTGTCATCGTGATCTGGCAGCTCTTCGCCCGCAACCTTGGTGTAGGCCTTCTCAGCAGCGGCGGACCTTGGGGCTGGTATCCCATGCCTACTGTCTTGCCACTCCGCTTGGGAGTCTTTTACGCAGGGATGTTGGCAGCGCTTGGACTACACCGATGGTACTCGGCACGGCGGGGATTACCAGAATTCTGCGTTGTTCTAGGCCTTTGCTTCTGGGCGGATCATCTCCTCGCGGCTTTCGCTCTGGTGTTTCTCGTGTGGGAGATCAAATCCCATTTTATGAAAGCGAGATTTCCGGCCCTTCTAAGGTTATCCGACTCAGTTCTTCGCTCACAGCCTGTTAGGCATCTCGCAGATGCTTCCTATGGGATCTATCTCTGCCACAGTATAATTCTCCTTGGTGTAATATGGGGACTAATTCAATGGACAACCTTCCAAAGCCTCGAACCCACGCACCGGTTTTGTGTGCTCGTTACCTCATCGGCCCCACTAGTCTTTCTAGGTTCCCTTGCCCTTCACCGCTGGGTCGAGATGCCTGGCATTCGCATGGGGAAGAGGCTACTCCCAACAAGGAGAAGCGCATAAAAGGAGCATCACCTTCAACTTCGGAAGATGAGATGTAATCAGCCACCCACGAATAGCGTGTCACCTGCGAAGAACTATCTGTAGCACCTACCGATCAAACCAAACACCTATCGTCTTAGCCTATTTTGCTGCATCAATAACCCATGCAAATCGTCTCCACCTGTATCGCCCGTGACCTGCCGGTTTACCGGGTCACTGTCGCAAGCCTCCGCAAACACCTGCCCGGAGCGGAAATACATGTCATCACCCGCAAGGAGGATTTCCCCCGCTTTCGAGAAGCCTGCGGTGCTGACATCCATCTTTGG
>JALOTR010000335.1 GCA_025457805.1 Akkermansiaceae bacterium
CTCGGCGGTGATCATGCCTTCCTGCGGCCGCTGCCACAAAGCATGCATTGCAATCCCGATCACAACTCCAGCAACGAGCGATAGAACCTTGGGGAGCAATGATGATTTCCCGGATGCCGGAGTGCTTGGAGGCGCTTCCGGATGGGTGATGCCGGTTAGACAGGTGAGAACTTCCCCTTCCTGGGTTTCATAGATCGGGATAGGCTCGCCTGTTAGGGGGTGAGCTGCGATCCATTCCTTCAAAGGCCAATAGGGCAGGATGGACGCATCGCTTGCACGCCAGACGAGGTTTTTGGAGTTTGGCTTGAGGTCTTTCGCAGCGAATTGGGCACGGGTGCCATCCGGAAGAAGGAGTGGATTTTGGGAAATCCGTTTGGCGTCGTTTTCATCGGGAAAAACAGGGAATTTCCAATTGTCCAGCAAGGCGGCCTCGCGCAGGTGGAAGGTAACAGTATCCAACATGATCCACGCACTGCGAGTGGCGGCGGGATCCTTGGGGTGGATTGGAACCAGATAGAAATCATCACGCGGATCGGAGGGATCCTTCACGAGAATCGGATCTCCAGCGCTGGCTCCTTCAAGCGTCTTCTGCCACTCCGGCGGCGAATCCGCACGTCCCCAGAGTCCATGTTCACGGGCCTGCGGCAGTGCTTCGGTTTTGGCAATGCTAGCAGACATGGTTATTTGGCAGTTTGTTCAGTGGTTTCGGAGTCAGGGATGATGGCAATGGCTCCATTCCCTTCCCAATCGGGACTGCCATGGAGCCCGCGGGGGCTCAACAATTCATCCATGGCGATATACCGCTCATGCACGCTGGCAGGCGGTCGATCCGCATTCAGGCATTTGCAAGGTGCGGCGCTATGAACAAAGGTCGCTTTTTCCGGATAGATCGTGAGCCCGAAAAACTTCGGCATCCCAGCCCAGGCCGGGTCACGCAGGAGCACACCTGCCACGCTGCCATCGGACTTGAGCGTGCGACCGAAAGCGACCACCCAGTGCATTCCCTTGCTCACAAGTATGATGGCGGGCTGGCCGGTCTTTTCGATCGAATCCAGAATGCGCCTCGCGATGGCTCGCGGTTGGCTATCGAAAAACTTCCGCCACGGCAAACGACTGTGCGCATGCAGAACGGCGATCAGACTTTCCGCAGGCGACTTGATCGGGCGTTTGTCGTTGTTTGCCTTGGCATGTTGGCGGATCTCCCGGAAAAGATTCTGCTGGGCATGCAGCGCCTCCGGCAAGCTGCCGGATTCTCCGGCTACCACCATCATGGCACAAGCAGGACCGCAATAGCCATTGTAGTCCTGCAAATGGCGGGGAACATCCAATCGGATCCGGGGAGGGGGTGTTGGGTTCATGATAACTTGGTTTGTTTCAAGGGTTGCTTTGAAAGTCCTTCAACCATTGATCGGCAGCGGCATCGCCCTCATGGTCCTTGATCTTCTTGAATAATGAGTCCACATAAGCTTCCAAATTCTGTGAGGACCCTTCGAGTTGATTCATGCGCTTCATGGTTTGCAACATGACCTCATAGTGATGCCGCGCCTTCGGCCAATCGTCCTCAAGGTGAAGTTTCGCACAACGGATTGAAAACTCAGCCCGCGCTGTTAGAAATCGCCGATCGGTCGAAGGCGTCCGGCAAAGTGCATCCAGCCGCTGGCTCATCACACCGCGCCAATGCCTGATTTTTTCCAACTGCTTGTTGCGCACTGCAAATGAAACCTGCGCCTCGGCCGAAGAAACAGCATCCGTGAGCCAGCGCGTATTCGTCCCGTCGGTGGCAATCAAGGTGGTGATCTGTTCCTCAGTATCCGCTAACAGGAGTTCGACTTGCTCCTGGCTCAAGCCCTCCCGGGCGATCATCCGGAGGTTCGCCATCACAAGAAGGGAGCGGAAATGCGCATTGTCCGGCACAAGATTGACGAAGCGTTGGGACATTTCCCTCCAGCTTTCACGACGGGTTGTCGCTCGGTTCTCGTCCTTTCCATGAATCGCCAGCAGCCCGTGAAGCGTCAGCATGCTGACCAGACTGCGCTGCCGTTTCGGAGAGATCGGTGGACGCTCCAGAACAGGCAGCAGCGCATTCCATTTCCCCAACGCTTCGCCGCCTTGCAGGACAATTTCATCGTAGTGATTTCGCGCATCTGCCAAATATGCCAATTCGGTCGAAACCTCCGCATCGAGGATTCTCATGGCTTCGTCATCCACCTTTTGAAGGGCGAGATAGGCAGAGGTTTCCTGCAGGATACTGGCAGCCTCATCCAAGCGGCGCCCCTCGATCAATGCCTCACCCAATAGGCGTCCCGTATTCACCCGGGAATGCACCGCAGCAAGCGGAGGCCGGCTCCCGGCGGTGGCCTCGCGCGCCTTGACCATCGCCTGGGTGAGCCGCTCGATGGCGGCCCGATCCTGACCACGAGGCCGCAAGATCTGCGCCCACTGCGAAAGGAAATCCGCCTGTCGCGCCAAGCCGACCGCGTCCCGGCTTTGACTCATCTCATAGTGCTCCGAAACGTTTTGAAACACACTGTCTAACAGATCCAACCGCCCGATCGGCTCCAGCGAAGCCGGCAACTCATGAGTCATGAAATCCACCCGGGCCTCCGCATCATCCAGGGACAAGCGCAGACGCTGATTCGACCGCCAAAGCAAGGCACTCCCCGTGATCAAACTCAACGCCAACAGCCCGGCAAGCGATGCCACTGCAGGATTCCGCTTGCACCAATATCCCAAACGCTCCCATTGACCCACCGCCCGCGCCTTGATCGCCTTGCCCGCCATCCACAAACGGATATCCTCCACCATGGCCGCAGCGGATTCATATCGCTTGCCCGGTTCCCTCGCGATGGCCTTCAGCGTGATGATTTCCAGATCCCGCGGAACACCTTGCATCCGTTGACGGGGTGCCACCGGAGACTCCGTGAGAATCTGACTGAGGATTCTCGCGGAAGTCTCGCCCTTGTAGAGCGTGTGGCCGGTGAGCAATTCGTAGAAAATCGCACCCAGGCCATACACATCGGTGGCCGTCGTGGTCGCCTTTGCCCCACCCGCCGCATTTTCGGGAGCCAGATAAGCAGGCGAACCCAGCATCTCGGTGGACCTTGTTAGACCAATTTCCTCATCCGCCCATTTCGCCAAACCAAAGTCCGCAACATAGGCCTGGTCCATCTCATCAAACAAGACGTTTCCAGGCTTCAAGTCCCGATGAAGAATTCCGCGCTCATGGGAGAACTGCACCGCTTCGCCGAGCCGCACCATCAGCTCGGCGGACATCCGCCACTGGCCTGCATAAGTGTCCAATCGCTCCGCCAAAGTTCCACCACTCGCCAGGCGCATGCTGAACCACGGACGTCCCTCATCATCCTCGCCGGACTCATAGAGTGGCAACAAAGCAGGATGAGACACGGCTGCCATCGCCTCGATTTCCACCAAAAAACGCAGCCGCTGGCTGGCCGCCCGCAGCGAATTCGGAGCCACGATCTTCAAGGCCACCTCGCGGGACGGACTGAGCTGTGTGGCCTGATAGACCACCCCCATCCCACCGCGGCCAATCTCCCGCCGGATCGTGTAGCCTTCCACCTCCGGCAAATCACCGTCCACCTCATCCAAGTCCACATCCGCGATCAAGCCCCTCCACAAACAAGCCGGACATCCCCCGCCTGGCAGGGAAACATCGAGCTGGCCGCCGCATATCCGACAGTGGGTTTGTGAATCGGTGGGGGAGGTCACGACATTCGAAATGGGATGCAGCTCATGGAAGCAATGCTGACTTTTGAAAAAGAAATTTCTGATAGATCCATCAATCTGTCAATACCCCAAGTTGATGGCCGATTCATCGGGCGGCCCCTATCGTCAGTGGCTTGACCGGACCACTGAACCATCTCCCTCCAAGTTTGGTATCAAGTCGAAGCAGCCATTTCTGACTCTTCACCAGCTTGGCTCCCGCAGTGGCTGACTTGAATACAAAATTCCCCGGCTTGATCGAAACCGTGTTCGCTTTTTTCAACTCAAGCCAATCACAATTGCTGCACCTGATTTCATCGATGAAAACTCCGGTGGGCGTTCCCGCCGCATGGACATAGATCGCACCACCCGTTGTATAATATCGGAATCGGATCCGGATCGGTTTGGATGACGGGGGCAGCGACATGCTCACTCTGGAGGCTTGGCTGTCAAAATTGGTGTCGGATACGCCTTTGATCGGTGCAGGCTTGTCGGGAGGTGTTGCCTTGGGTGTCAAGTCCAGCACCCGGTCGGCTACATAGCCGGCGATCCGGGCGGGGTTGCCTTTGACGATGGCGTGTGAGGGAACATCACGGGTCACTACGGCCCCGGCGGCAATCATTGCGCCCCGACCGACTGAGATTCCAGGAAGGATGGTGGCATTCGCTCCGATGGATGCGCCCTTGTGGATGGTCGTTCGCGCGTATTCCGTGGGTTGCTGGCGCGATCTTGGAAACCGGTCGTTGGTGAATGTGGCATTCGGTCCGATGAAAACATCATCTTCAATCGCAATACCGTCCCAGAGTTGGACTCCGCATTTGACGGTAACTCTATCGCCGATGGTCACGTCGTTTTCGACGAAGACGTGAGCGCAGAGATTACCGTCCGCTCCTATCCGGGCACCGGGAAGAACGACGCAATACTGCCAGATACG
>JALOTR010000336.1 GCA_025457805.1 Akkermansiaceae bacterium
GTCGGTGGAGAGGTTGTTGACCGGAGCAACATCGCCCGCCCAGTTGGCGTCCAGCGTGAAGTCGGTGCCGGTGCCTGAGGGGCCGCCATCCCAGACAATGTCGGCGGCATGAGCGGCGGGGAGAATGATCAGCGGAAAGAGACAGAGAATTTTCGATTTCATGATGGATAGCCAGGTTGCCTATGGGAACCTTGCCATGATGAATCGAGCGGGGGATTTGGCTACCCGAACAAATGAACTGTTTTTGAGTGGGCGGGGGGTTCTTGCTAGCGGTCTTGGCTGTGGCGGGCTAGTTTCATCCCGCACCCATGAGTCCCAAGGCCACCACAGTTGTCATCGTTGAAGACGATCTCGGGATCCGTGAAATGCTCAGCCGTGTGGTGGGAAATGCGAAGGGGCTGGAATTGCTGGGCGCGTATGGCGATGGCGAATCCGCACTCGCTGGAGTCGCGCGGCTCAAGCCGGGGGTGGTGGTGATGGACATCCAACTCCCGGGAATGAACGGCATCGAATGCACGCGGGCGGTGAGGGAGGTCTCGCCGGAGACGCAGGTGCTGGTTTTCACGGTGTTCGGAGACAGCGAGCACGTCTTCGAGGCCCTGAAGGCTGGGGCGAGCGGGTATTTGCTGAAGCGGACTTCACGGGCAGAGATCCTGGAGGGCATCGAGTTGGTGCGCGATGGTGGCGCGCCGATGAGTGGTGGCATCGCGAGGTTGGTGGTGGAGTCGTTCCGCGAAGAGGCGGCGAACAAGAGCAAGGCCTGTGAAAATCTCACCCAGCGCGAAGAGGAAATTCTTGGCCTCCTGGCAAAGGGTTACCTCGCCAAAGAAATCGCCGATCAGCTCTCGATCAGCTTTTTCACTGTGAGATTCCACATCCGGAAGATTTATGAGAAACTCCACGTGCGGTCGAAGACCGAAGCGATTCTCAAATATCTGGAATGAAAGGAAGCGGCCCGGCATCAGGCATCGAGCGGTGCGATCAGGCGGACGCAGGTGCCTTGGGGCGAGCTGGTGATTTCGACGCGTCCGTGAATTTCAGTGAGGCGTTCCTCCAGATTGCCAAGGCCCTGGCGGATGCCGAGGCGTGCGGCGGCGAGATCGAATCCGTGGCCATTGTCGGTGATGCGGATTTCCAGCAGCGATTGGTTTTCGAGGGAAATATCCAGATGCACTTCGGTGGCTCCTGAATGCTTGAGTGCGTTGTTGAGTGCCTCGCGAGTAGCCATGAAGAGGTGGTTCCTCAGGTGCGGGGCGAGGTTTCCGCTGGGCAGGGATTCCGGTGCATTGACGCGGCAACGGATGGGCGTGCGGCGGAAATGCTCGAGCGCAAATTCACAGAAATAAGCACACAACGAGGCAAGCGTATCGTGTCGCGGGCTCACGGCCCAGACTGCAGCGTCCAAATCACGGGCGAGTTCGCGGATGCGGCTGCCGAGCACTTGAGACTGGTTTTTGAGATCCGGCGTGGCGGCGGCTTCATCTTCCATGTCTCCGGCGAGCCAGCCCAACTGGGTGAGACCGGAGCCGATGCCATCGTGGAGATCACGCGCGATGCGGGAGCGTTCCAGCTCGACCTTCCGCTCCTGCTCCAGCGCCAACATCCTGCGGACGAGGCGGCGGTTGAGCCATCCGCGGGCGATCCACACCGCTGCCGCCGCGATAGCCACCACCATCAAAGCGCGCAGCCACCACCATTCCCACCAGACCGGGGAGACGGTGAAATGATGGCGGGCGGGCTCGGGATTCCAGATTTTCTGTCGATTGCTTGCGCTGACCTCGAAAGTGTAATCGCCGGCCTGCAAGCGTGGGTAAACGGCAAGGCCCTGGCCGCCAGCTTCCGTCCATGCGGATTCGAAGCCCAGCAGGCGGAAACGGAAACGCACTGCATCGGGCGCGATGAAAGTGGGAGAGGCGAAGCGGAATTCGAGGCGGCGATTGTCCGATGGGATGGATCCTTCAGGTTCTAACAAAGTGACATCCGATTTCACCTCATCGATGAAAATCTCCGGGTGAGTGGCATCGTTTTTCCGTTGGGATGGATGCAGGGTGACCACGCCCTTGCGGCCGACGAACCACATGCGTCCGTCCCTGCCTTTCCAAGCGCAAGGTTGGCGCTGACCGGTGGCGAAGAACCCCGAAATGCCATCCGCACGGCCGAAGCGCAGCGGCTGGAGTGAGGTGGATCGTCCGTCCGCGCAGGCTTCAAGATCCGCGGCATTGACGAAGAAAATGCTGTTGCTGGATCCTACCCAGAAATTTCCATCCTCGTCGGTGAGAACCTGCGAAATCAAGCCATCCGGCAACCCGGCACTCGTGCCCACGAAGCGGACTTCGTTCTGTTTCAAGTGCATGAAACCCAGCCCGCGGGTGCCTAACCAAAGCGCAGCATCCTTGCCGGGTGTGATGGTGAGAATGCCGGTTGCGGTTTCTAACAAGGGCGTGGGAATCGCGTGGAAGGCCCCTTCGGAAAATCGGAACAACTCGCCGCGACGGGTGCCTACCCAGAGTGTGCCCGTCGAATCCTCGCCGAAGACTTGGGCGAAACTTCCATCGTATCCCTGATCTTTTCCGAATGCGCTAACACCGTCCTTGTTATAGCGCAACAAAGGACCGCTTTCGCAACCGACCCACACCGAGCCGTCCCGGGCGCAGTGGATGGCATAAGCATGATGGATCGGCCCCGGTGGCATGGGCATCGGGTGCTCATCCTGCCCCGGCCGGTAACGGAAAACATCGCGCGGCCCGCCGATCCAAAGCGCGCCTTCTTGATCCGGGCAGATCGAATGCGCAAATCCCGGCCAATCCTCAGCCACGCCGGGTGCCACTGCCCGGCCATCGCGCAACTGCCACACGCCCCGCGCATTTCCCAACCACAATTGCCCCTCTTTGTCCTCGCAAATGCTGCCGATCGTGTCCGGCACTTCCACCGCCCAGACTGCGAACGAAGATCGGCGGATGCGGTTGAGTCCGCCGCCGGCCGTGCCGATCCACAGGTTGCCCTCGCGATCCTCATGCAGGCAGCGCAGGATGCGGTGTGAGGTAGAAACCTGCACCACCCCCGCATCGTCGCTGCGATACAATCCGGCGTCGCGGAAAGCCAGCCACAGTCCTTGATCCCGCGTTTCCAACATCAAATGCGGAGGCCACATCGCTTCCGCCGATGGAGGAACCTCAAGCCTCTCCAGCCCGCCATCATGCCAGCGGAAAAGACGTTTCCCCTGCGCGATCCACACCCCGCCATCGGCGGATGCCGCCATCGCCGCAGGTCCCTTTTCTACTCCCTGCAAAGTGGACAAGCGCCCCTGCGAGTAAATCTCCACGCCGGCACCGCGTGCCAGAAATACCCACCCGTTTTTGGCCACCACGACCGCCGATGGATGATACGGCGAAAGCACCTGCTCCGCCGGAAACAGTTCCGCGCCGGACGATGACCAGCGCATCCAGTCGCGATTGTTGAAGAGAATCCACAACACGCCGTCGCTCTCGCGGAACACCGCAAAGACCCGCTGGCCGGGCGCAAATTGCAAATTCGCAGGATGCTCGCGGATCTGCCCGTCCCGCATCACCATCAGCCGGTTCGTCGCGTCCTGATCGTGCACAAACACCACCTCGCCCGGTGCGGACTCCACCACGGAATAGGTCGTGGAGGCTTGGAAAAACGCCTCATCCACGCCGTGGGGGCGAATGAAATTCCGGCCATCGAAGCGGACCAATCCACTCGCCGTGCCCACCCACAGGAAGCCGCGGCCATCGGAGATCATCGAGTAAACATCATTGTTCGGCAAATCATCATCCGCCTCCCACACCGTCAGCGCATGGTCCTGTTGGATCGCCGTCATCGGTTGCGCAAGAAGCGGCGCATGACACAGCATCAAACACCACGCCCAGCCCGCGATCAGCGTGAAGAGACGGGTCCGGAGCAAAACGTTCATGGACATTCCAATAACAACCCCGTGAACCAATCCCACCCGCCGCCGATCATCAAGCGCATTCCCCGGCCATTCATCGCAGATGAAAAGCCCGGCCTTTTCATTGGCTCGGAGGGCTGCTATCTCCCGCGCCTTGCTGCTCTATCTCCACATTCCGTTCTGCCACCGCATCTGCCCGTATTGTTCGTTTTACAAACACACCCCGGGCTCCACACCCATCGGCGCGTTTGTGGAGGCACTCGCCATCGAGGCGGAAAAACGGGTCACTTCACCGATCCGCACGATCTATCTCGGCGGCGGCACGCCCAGCATGCTCTCGCCCGCACACCTCCGCCGATTGTTCGGCGCGCTGCATGGGATCATCGATTTCTCGCAACTCGATGAAGTCACTCTCGAAGCGAATCCCGCCACCTTCGATCTCGAAAAAGCCAAGCTCTTCCGCGATCTCGGCGTCACCCGCGTTTCGCTCGGCATCCAATCCTTCACCCCGCACGTGCTTGCCACGCTGGGCCGTGAACACACGGTGGAACAAGCCTCGGAATCCATCGCCATCCTGCGGGAAGCCGGCATGCCGCAGGTGAACATCGATCTCATGTTCTCCATCCCCGGCCAGTCCCCGGCGGATTGGAAAAACACCCTCCAGCACGCGGTTTCCCTCCAGCCGGATCATATCTCCGCCTACAATCTCACCTACGAGG
>JALOTR010000003.1 GCA_025457805.1 Akkermansiaceae bacterium
CAAAGCAACCGGCACGGTAGGACACCGCACCGTCTTTGCCCGCGTCACCCAAGGAAAGCTGGATTGGTGGCAACCGCTCTCCATCGAGATCACGAAGGCGGCGCCCACACCCTCGATTGTCTTCAACACGGACTGGAACAAGCCGCTGCCAAGCTCAGCGAAACTCGATATCGTTCCGCTGGATTCGCTTTTCAATGCCGAGGCCGATGGCATCTTCAAGCAGGACTATGTGAGTCCGCGGCCACCACATGTCTCGCTTTCGCTTCCTCGCCACGGCTATGGTTCGTGGTGTCACCCGAAGGAGAGCTTCGAGGTGGATGATTCCGGTATCCGGAAGGTGGCAGCCGCCAACCAAAACCGGATCATTCTCCCCAATGGAGTGCCGCTTGCCACCACGGGCGATGCCGGGGCGAAAAACATCGCGTTTGTTTCCCGTTGGGACAATTTCCCGAAGGAAATCATGGTTCCCCTGTCAGGAAAGGCAGCCAAACTCCATCTTCTCATGGCCGGATCCACCGATGGCATGAAGAGCCGCCGCGACAACGGCGAGATTCTCATCCAATACACCGATGGAACCACCACCCGCCTCGCACTCGACAATCCCGGAACCTGGTGGCCGATCGACCAGGACTATTTCATCGACGATCATGCATTCAAGCGTCCGGGTCCCCTGCCTGTTAGAGTGGATCTCAAAACCGGAAAAATCCGCGTGCTCGACGAAAAAACCTTCGCCGGAAAAGGCCGCAAGATTGCTGGAGGAGCAGCCACCGTGCTGGATCTGGATCTGGATCCCTCCAAGGAACTCAAGTCGATGACATTCCGCGCCATTGCCAACGAGGTGGTGATCGGACTGATGAGTGCCACCCTCCAACGGCCATGAATCGGGTCTGCATCTCCCTCGTTCGGGGCGTGGCGCTCGCGGCTTGCGGTGTGTGCCTTGGCGCGGAACCGTTCGGTCTCAGTACCGATTCAATGATGGATCCATCGTCCACGAAGAGCGCGACACCGCAGCTCTCATGGAAGATATCATCAGAATCACGGGCATGGAATCAATCCGCTTATCAGATCCGGGTGAACTCGGTTGATCCAGATGGAGGGACGCTGTGGGATAGCGGCAAGGTTTCGTCATCAGCATCACTCCATATTCCCTATGCAGGCAAAACTCTCGCATCGCGGCAGCAAGTCAGTTGGCAGGTGAAGGTATGGGATGAAAAGGATCAAGCTTCGGAATGGAGCGCACCGGCACAATGGACCACAGGAATTCTAACAAACGCCGATTGGAAGGCCCGTTGGATCTCCGCTCCGTCCTCGCAACCGGCGGCGGGTGCTCCGCTCTTCCGCAAGGAAATCCAGCTCTCCAAGCCGATTCGCCGGGCGACCGCACGCTTCGCATCGCTCGGGTGGTCACAACTGTTCATCAACGGCAGCAAATCCGCCGATGACGTGCTTGGTGCGCCCTTCAGCGATCTCAACCGCCGGATTCTATATTTAACTCACGATGTCACCTCCATGCTTCAGGCGGGGGAAAACGTGTTGGGCTTAACTTTGGGCAACGGCCATCACAGTCCGGTGGTCGCCTTTGGTGGCAGGCCGGACCAGGTGGTCGTGCCGGGCAACGAGGGCGCGGGCTATCACAAACGCTTCGGCCGCTTCGGTCCACCTGCGGTGTTGATGGAACTTGAAATCCTCTATCAAGACGGCTCCTCCGAATTCATTGGAACTGACAGCGACTGGAAATCCTCGCCGGGCCCGATCACTTTCAATGATCTCTGGCGCGGTGAAACCCAGGACCGCCGCCTCGAACCTGATGGGTGGACCCGCGCGGGATTTGATATGTCCGGGTGGCGGAATGCCGTTGAAATCAATGCTCCCTCAGGAACTCTGGAGCCATCCATTGTCCCTCCGATCCGCAGACGCGAGGTGATGAAACCGGATCGCATCGAAGACAACACCGCCGTGTTCGATACAACCGGCGCGGGCTGGCCCCGCCTCGTCGTGGATGGCAAACCCGGTCAGAAAATCCGCCTCACAGGCGTGGTAGGGGATCGCTTCAAAGTGCCACCTCTTGAATTCATCCTTCGTGGTGGCCGGGAAACTCTTGAACCGTCATTTCAATTCAATACCTCACCGAAGAAACTGGCCATCACTGGTTTGGATCGACCTTTGGAAATTGAAGACGTTTCCTATCAACTGGTTTCCACCGACCTCAAGTCCGCCGGATCCTTCGAATGTTCGGATTCCCATTTCAATGACCTTCACAAGGCGTTTGTGAGAACGCATTCGAACTATGTGTTTGGCCATCCCATGGATCCGACCCGCGAGAAACAGGCTTGGACACAGGACGCTCAGAACATGCTGGACTCCGCGGTTTATCTAACCGACGTGGAGAACCTCTATCGGAATTGGTGGCGCGATATGCAGGCAAACCAGACCGAAGATGGTTATCTCGGTGCCATCGCCCCGGTTGCGGGGATTCAGACTCATGATTGGAACTGTCCATGGTGGAGCGGCATGATTGTTTGGTTGCCATGGCGCCACTATCTTTACCACGGGGACGCTTCGTTCCTCCGTGAGGCCTATCCGGCGATGAAGTCCTACCTTTCTTTCCTCGAACGGCGTGCCGCCGAGGGCATCGGATCGAATACGGGAGCACTGAAGGGACTGCCCAAACCCGAGAAGGACGAAGCGCTCGTTCGCGACGGATTGCTCGGTTGGGGCACCGGAGACTGGCAGGGACTTGCAAGACCACCGGTGGCACTTACCTCGACCGCCGCATGGTATCATTATGCCGATATCGCTGCCAGAACTGCTCGGTTGCTCGGAAAGGCCAATGAGGCAGTGGAATATGATCGTCTTGCTTCTTCGATCCGTGAAAGATTCAACCGGAAATTCCTCCATCCGGAAACCGGAGCCTATGGTCCGGAGAAAAGCCAGACGGCCCAAGTTGTGCCCATTGCACTTGGATTGGTGCCCACTTCAAATTTCAAGGCAAGCTCAGCAAGGCTTGTCGATGCCATACACGCCGCGAACAACCATCTCAACACAGGCTTTGTCGGCACGCCCTATCTACTTCAGACGCTCACGGAAATCGGTCGTGCCGATCTTGCCGCGACCATCGTGCAACAACGCGACTTTCCGGGATGGGCGACACTCATGAATGAAGGGGTGTTCAAGGAAAACTGGAAAGGCGAGCATGCCCTCATGCCATCGCTTGGTGGTCCGGTAGGCGCGTGGTTCTATCAGACGATCCTCGGCATCCGGCCCGATCCCGCAGCACCTGGCTTCAAACACATCATTCTCAAGCCGGAAATTGTCGGTGGAGTCTCGTGGGCCAGGGGCCATCATGATTCATCATACGGGCGGATTGAATCATCGTGGAAACTGGATGGCGGGCAGATTTCGATGGATCTGGCGATTCCTGCCAATTCCCATGCGACTGTATTTGTTCCCACAAAAGACGCACGGAGTGTCACGGAAGGCGGCAAGCCTGCGGCTGACTCACCGGGTATCAGGTTTTTGCGCATGGAACAGGACGCGGCGGTGTTTGCCGTGGGCTCAGGAACTTATCATTTCCAATCCACACTCCACTAGATTGCTTCGATGAAAACTTTTGGGAAAGCCCTATTCTCCGCGCGCTGTGCGTGGCTCTTGATCCTCGCTGCCACACCACTCCAGGCAGAGCCTGTGGGTGTGCCCTACTCGAGCTTCGATCTCCAGGGATTCGCCACACTCGGTGGCGGAACCACCGGTGGTGGAGTGATTCCGGAAACCGATGATGCCTATCGCAAGTGCGCCACACCGCTGGAATTCATCACTGCCATCCGCGATTCCAACAAAAAGGCCGGCGCCGTGAAGGTCATTGAAATCACTGCGGACTTGAATCTCGGGTGGAATGAAATCGATGCCGCCAGCAAGGCGCTCGCCTCCACGCCGATCCGCTGTCATGCCCCGCCAAAGCTCCATCCCACCCTGATCGCCAGCGGGGTGAGCATGCTCGACATCGCCGCCAAAAGCGGACTCACGATTTTCTCCGCCAAGGGTGTCACCCTCAAACATGTCACGCTCAACATCAAAAAGACGTCGAACATCATCATCCGAAATCTCAGGTTCGATGAGATGTGGGAGTGGGACGAGGCGACGAAAGGTGACTACGACAGCAATGACTGGGATTTCATGGTATTGAGCAACGGCGGCGCTGTTTCCAACGTGTGGATCGACCATTGCACCTTTACCAAGGCCTATGACGGCATCGCCGATATGAAGAAGGGCACACAGAACGTCACCTTTTCGTGGTGCCGTTATGTCGGTGACGACGGTGCCACCAATCCGAGGAGTCATGTCAGATTGCAGATCGCCGCGCTGGAGGCTGATCGGAAGTCCCATCCGTTCTACAATTTCCTGAGGACTCATGGATTCACACCGGAAGACATCGTCCGGATCATCCAGGGCCAGGACAAGGGACATCTCATGGGTGCTACCAAGAAGGCACCTGGCAACAGTCTTCTTTCCTCCACCTTCCATCACCTGTGGTTTCAGAATGTCTGGGATCGCTGCGTGCCGCGCCTGCGGGGAGGACAAGTCCACAACTATAACCTGTTTGTGGACGACAGCACCGCCCTCGCAGCCCGCCGATTGCGGGATTCCCGCTCCGATGCGATGCCTCCCTCCGCACGAGCGACTCTCAACAAAACCTATAACTTCAATCCGTTCCTCAATGGCTCCATCAGCACCGAAGGCGGAGCGATCCTCGTTGAGAAGTCCATCTATCAAGACTGCCTCTGGCCGCTGCGCAACAATCAGGGCGATGTCAATGATCCTTCCCTGACTGGCAAAATCAAGGCCATCGATACCATCCACATCATGCACGGTCCCGATGGCAAAGCCACTACAGTCCGCGGTGACAGCACGGATGCCGGCAATCCGCTGGGTCCTTTCCAAGCCGCTGTCATTCCATTCTCGTGGAACACCCCGGACGGCAGCCGGCCTTATCCCGCACCTCCGATGGATGATCCTGTGGAACTTCCCCGCATCCTCGCAGCGGGAGCTGGTGCCGGCACCCTCGATTGGCCAAAGGAAAACTGGTTGAAAACCAAGCTATATCGCGAATGAAGAACCGGATCTCAAGTGCCATGCATCTCATTCACGTGCCGAGAACAGCAGGAAGTCAGAACCATCAAATGAATGACAACCCAGCTCAACAAGATGTTGGTTACCTTGCGTCAGCTGGTGATGACGTATTCTCCCCATTAAGATATCTTCCAATGCTCCCGACTTCTATCCTCCCGATTCTAGCCGCTCTCCTTCTACCGATTCGCGCCGAAGTGAGTTGCCCGCCCGTTTTTGGCTCGCACATGGTGCTTCAGCAAGATCGACCGATTCCGGTGTGGGGAAAAGCGGCAGCAGGAGAGAAAGTCACGGTGAAGTTCGGTAGTGCAACCTTGACGGTCCACGCAGGCAATGACGGTGCATGGCAAGTGAAACTCCCCGCATTGGCTGCAAGCGAAACTCCTCGATCGCTGGTTATCAGCGGAACCAACGAGCTTCGTTTCGACGATGTGCTGGTCGGCGAGGTATGGCTCTGTTCCGGCCAGTCGAACATGGAGAAACCACTCGGTGAACGCAAAGGACAGCGCCCGACAGACAATGCGGAGGAGGAAATCCGAAAAGCAAACCATCCGCTCATCCGCGTCTTCCAGATGCCAAGGGGCGGTCGTGCGCAGGAAAACGATCTGACGATGCGTTGGCATCCATGCACCTCAGAAGTGGTGAACGAAGTGAGTTTTTCCGCTGCTGCCTATTTCTTCGGCCGCGAAGTGCAGGCGAAACTGGATGTTCCGGTGGGGCTGATTCATTCGAGTGTCGGCGGGACCCGCATCGAGTTGTGGACGCCGCCTGAAGCCTATCAGGGAATCGCCGGGCTGGAGGAAATCGCAAAAGCCGCCGCAGAGGACCGGAAGCTCGGCGATGTCAGGATCGGCGGATTGTATCATCCAATGATCAAACCGCTGGCTCCATATTCCCTGCGCGGGTTCCTTTGGTATCAAGGTGAATCCAACCTGATGGCTGACGATGGATTGATCTACACGGAAAAGATGCGTGCCTTGATCTCGGGATGGCGCGCTGCATGGCAACGCCCGGATGCCCCGTTCTATTATGTTCAACTCGCTCCCCACACCTACTCCGCACGGAAGCTTCCGAAGCCCTATTCCACCGAGGCCCTGCCATTGTTTTGGGAAGCGCAAACCAAGGCTCTATCCATTCCGGATACCGGCATGGCGGTGATCACAGACACCGTTGTGCAGTTGGGTGATATTCACCCGACGAACAAGAAGGACGTCGGCGAGCGGCTTGCACGAATCGCGCTGGCCCGCACCTATGACATGAAAGAGGTGGTGGATTCCGGGCCGATCTTCAAGGAAATGCGGATTCAGGGGGACAAGGTGGCCTTGAAGTTCGAGCATGCCAAGGGCCTGCGCACAAGGGATCGCGAGCAACCGGGCGAATTCACCATGGCGGGTGAGGATCGCGTGTTCCATCCCGCTGAAGCGATGATTCGATGTGGCAACGTCTTGGTTCGATCCAAAGAAGTTTCCAAACCCGTCGCCATCCGTTTCGCGTGGAACGAAAGGGCGAATCCGAATCTCGTCAATGCGGCAGGGCTTCCGGCCCGCTCGTTTCGGACGGATGATTGGCCGGTTGATATCCATCGCCCGGCCGATCCCTGAACTCCAAGCCAGTATCTGAAATCATGAAAAGAATCTATCTAGCGTCCTTGTGTGTCTGTTTTGTGATGGGACTGACGGAGTCTTCATCCGCTGCCGATTTGAAGCTTTGGTATAAGAAACCCGCCGGACATTTCAATGAAGCCCTGCCTCTAGGCAATGGATCCATGGGGGCAATGGTCTATGGCCAGCCCTTCAGGGAAACCATTCATCTCAATGAGCAAACACTCTGGAGTGGTGGCCCCGTCAATCTTCATAACAATCCGGAAGCCCACACCCATCTCGCCGAGATTCGCAAGGCCTTGTTCGAAAACCGGTTCGAGGATGCCACCGCCATCCAGAAGAAAATGCAGGGGGTAAGCTGTGAAGCCTACCAGCCCATGGGAGACATGCTGGTGAACTTCCGCCGCACGGGTGAATTCAGCGCTTATCATCGAGAGTTGGACCTCTCCAGCGCCATCGCTACTTCACGCTTCAGCTTTGAAGGCGTTGACTACTCGACCGAGACGTTTGTCTCGAATCCCGATCAGGTGGTGGTGATGAACTTGAAGGCATCGAAGCCCGGAAAACTTGACTTCGATGTCGCAAGTGTCTGCCAGCTTCGCCACTTGAACGTGCCGGAAGGAAACAACGAGTTTGTCGTAAAAGGGAAAACCCGGATCCGCGGCGATGATCCGAAGAGCCCGAAGCCTCTGGTCTTCGATGATGCCGAGGGATGCAAGGGCGTCCGTTTCCAGTATCAAATGAAAGTGATTGCCAAGGATGGATCCATCACCTCGGATGCATTGGGCATTCATGTATCGGGGGCCACGGAGGCCATGATCCTTGTCACCGCCGGGTCTTCCTACAATGGCTTTGACAAGTGCCCGGATCGGGAAGGCAGGGATGAGGCCCGGATCGCTTCCGAAGCGATGAAGGCAGCTTCCCTCAAAAGTTTCGAACAACTGAAGGACGCCCATGTAAGGGACTATCAGAAGTTCTTCAATCGCGTGGAGATTGACCTGGGAAATACAGATAACTCAAATTTGCCAACGGACGAGCGTCTCGCGAGTCATAACAAGGGCCAGCCGGATCCGGGTTTGGAGGCGCTGTATTTCCAGTATGGCCGATACCTGCTCATCTCCTGTTCCCGCGGCGAGGTTCCAGCGAATCTCCAAGGACTCTGGAACAAGGATCTCCGTCCCACATGGCGTTCGAACTATACGACGAACATCAATCTTGAGATGAACTATTGGATTGCGGAGTCTTGCAATCTCGCGGAAATGCACGAGCCGCTCTTCAAGCAGATTAATCGTCTCTCCGTGACAGGGGCGGCCGCGGCGAAGGACTTTTACAATTGCCGGGGTTGGTGTGTTCATCACAACTCTGACCCATGGGGAGCCTGCAATCCAGCCGGAGGCGGGGGAGGCGTGCCGCGTTGGAGTTGCTGGCCGATGGCTGGCGCATGGCTTTGCCGCCATCTTTGGGATCACTATCTGTTTTCGGGCAATAAGGAGTTTCTGGCGGCAACAGGATATCCCCTGATGAAGGGCGCCGCAGAGTTTTGCAGTGATTTCCTGATCCCAAACCAGGGTGGCTATCTTGTCACCGCACCTTCCACTTCTCCCGAAAACACCTTTCTCTATGACGGCAAACGGACTGAGATCAGCATCGGCTCCACCATGGACATGTCCATCATCAGGGACTTGTTCAGCAATGTGATCGCGGCATCTGAGATCCTCGATATCGACCCCGAGTTCCGGGCGAAACTCAAGGAGCAGAGAGCGAAACTTCTGCCATTGCAGATCGGAAGCAAGGGGCAGTTGCAGGAATGGATTGAGGATTATGAAGACTTCGATCCCGCGCATCGTCATGTTTCCCATTTATACGGACTCCACCCGGCATCTGAGATATCTCCCCTCATCGATTCGAAATTCTCCGACGCTTGCAGAAAAACCCTCGAGATGCGTGGCGATGGCGGGACCGGTTGGAGCAAGAGCTGGAAGATCTGTTTCTGGGCGCGTCTTCTGGATGGAAACCATGCTCACAAGTTGTTAGGTGAGTTGTTCCAGATGTCAGACAACTACGGGTCTGTCAGCTTCAAGGAGAAGGGCGGCACCTACCCCAATCTGCTTTGTGCCCATCCCCCCTTTCAGATCGATGGCAACTTCGGTGGTACTGCCGGCATCGCGGAAATGCTGCTGCAAAGCCATCTCGGCATGCTTCAGCTTCTGCCCGCCCTTCCGGATGCATGGGCCGCAGGCCGTGTCAAGGGGCTGCGGGCTGCGGGTGGTTTTACCGTGGATATGAAGTGGAGCTCAGGCCAGCTTCAAGACGCCAGCATTCTCGCTGCGACGGATGGTGCCTGCGTTCTATGCACGGAGTTTCCGGTTGAGATCGAAGGAGTCAGCTCCAATACCGAAACCCGTAAGATGGGAGGCATTCGGCGTGTTCTGACGAAGTTCGATGCGAAGGCGGGCAAGCGTTACGAAATCTCCGCCCGTCCAATAGCGAGGTGAATGACTCGGGAAGTGTGCTCACCGTTCCGGCTTCTTGTGGTTAATCCAATCGGGTGACTCGTTTTCAGCCGTTGGAGCTTCATCATGAGCAGGGTGGTGCCACGGCTCGGATAACCGGTTCTCCTCCTCGCAAAGTCCCGTCATTCCCAGATTTGCGTCATTGCCATGATCCGGTTTCTATCAATCCTCGCACTCTTTCTTGCAGAAGCCTCGCTCCGGGCCAATGAACCCGGCGGCTTCACCCCTCTCGTGACGACGTCTGTAACGTCGGGGACCTTGACGTATCGCAACAAGACATGCCGGTATCTGGACAACGGGATCATTCGGGCCATCATCAGTCCTGCCGGCAATATTCAGTCGATCCGCTATCTCAAGCCAGGCCTTGCCGGCAGCCCGGCTGTCAATGGCGTGGAAATGGTCAGCCAGTCCGGAGCGGGCACGGGTGGCTTCGGCAACCACACCGAAATCTATTACTACTGGTATCCAGACGGCACCGCCGGAACCGCCTATCAGACCACCACAGGCACCACCGATCGTCTTGAGTTGGTTTACGACCGCCCATACACTCCCGCCATTCACAAGCTGCCGCTGGACCTAAAACTCCACTATACCCTCGGCCGCGGAGAAACCACTCTCTACATCCATGCTGCACTTGACCATCCGGCCTCATATTCCCAGGCGGACCTCCAGTTCATTCAGATGATCTGGCCCATCGCCCACAATGCGACGGATTTTCTGTGCGAGAATCTTTACATTGATGATGATGTGAAACTGGGCCTCAGCCTGAATGGCACGCAGCTCCGTAGAAACTCGCTGGAACCCAGTTATGGAGACATCAAAAACGCCGTTTGGGTAGCTGGACTTCCCGGTGAGATCAATCAATTGACCAGCGGTCCTTTTGCCGGCCAACTGACTGGAAAATATTCGTATAACATTCCCCACAACCTCTACAAGACATGGGGGCGGGCCAGTGATGTCAATGATGTCGGTGGATGGGTTGTTGCCGGCAGTCAGGAGTATGGCAACAACGGCCCAACCCGCCGCGAGTACGTTCATGGCTGGGGATTGGTCTATCACCAACCGATCAGCAACCATTACAGCAATCGCGGTATTTCCATCCCCGCAGGTCAGGCATGGACCAAAATCATCGGACCATGGGGACTCTACTTCAACGGCCTGCCTACCGGTGCCGAGGCGTGGACGGATGCAAAGGCGCAGGGCGATGCCGAGGCCGCCGCATGGCCTTACTCTTGGGTTACCCACCCTGCCTATCAGCCCCAGTCCCAGCGTGCCACGCTGAGCGGTCGGATTGTGCTCACCGACGCACTTCGGCCTGGAGTCAGTGCGGCCGGCGCATGGGTCGGTCTCGCCGCTCCGGACTCAGGAGAGAACTCGCCGGACAACTGGCAGTTCCAAGCCGATCGCCACCAATACTGGGTTCGCGCCGACAACACCGGCAACTTCACCATCCCGGATATCCAGACGACATCAACCTTCGGAGGGAGCGAGAATTATCAACTCTATGTTTTCAGTGCGGGCGAATCACCGGGCACCGGCGCGGTCGGCGAGTTCCGACTCGGTCTGCACACATTCACGTCCGGAGAGAACAGGAATCTTGGCACTGTCCCGCTTACGGTAAGTCACCCGGGTGGTTCATTGGTGTGGGAAATCGGTATCCCGGATCGGAGTGCCGCCGAGTTCCGTCATGGAGATGAGTATGCAAAACCCGCGCTTTGGTTGAACTATGCCAATGAGTATTCGAATCCCCACAATTATGATGTCGCGGCGGGAAACTGGGCGACGAACTTCAACTTTTCCCATACCGTCGATTACGTCGGGGCCACCCCTTGGAAATGGAACCTCAATTTCAATTTGAACGAGGTGATCCCGGGCACCTACTGGCTCACCATCGCATATGCCTCTGCTGACTCGATCCAGATTCTTCGTATCAATGACAACAATGCATTCGCTGCTTTCACCCCGCCGAATGCACGGCCGGGTGCGAGCAGCTTTCTCAGGCAGTCTGTCCAGACGAAATACACCTACGTCCGTGTCCCCATTCCCTCAAGCAGGCTGCGCCCGGGGGGCAATACGATTTCGCTGGATCACCAGGTTCACACCAACCACGCGACCGCAGGTTTCATGTATGATTATCTCAGCCTCGAAGCGCCGGATCCGCCGGTTCTGCCACCGGGCCGGGATTTGGATTGGAAAGGCGGTGTTTCCTCCAATGCATGGAACACGGCTGCCACAAATTGGCTGGTCCAGGGCACGACAAGTCCCACAACCGGTTATGTGAATGGTGACAGGCCGAGGTTCAGTGATTCCGGTTCGAACTCGCCATCCATCGCCATGACCGGCACGCTCACGCCGGGGCGTCTGACGTTTTCAAACACTACCGCGAAAGGCTACACGCTGGCCGGTAGTGGTTCGCTTGCCGGGCCATTTGAGTTCCGCAAAACGGGCAATGGTGCATTGACGATTTCACCCTTCCAGCAAAGCGTTACTGGGAGTATCGTGGCGGGTTCGCCTGTGGTGACGGTGACATCGAGCGCCGGACTCGTCCCGGGCCTCGCCTATTCGAGTTCCAGCGCAGCACATGATTTTCCCTTCGGCACGCGGATCCAGAGTGTGGACAGCATGAACCTCATCACCCACACAGGCAACGCGGTGAGCACCCGGAACAACATCACTTTGAACTTCGGAGCCGCGCATACGTTCTATGGTGGCAGCTTCATCGATGCGGGCACGGTTACGCTGTCCAATGCCACCGCAAACTGCCATGGTTTCGGCAGTGGTCCGGTTACTCTCAATGGAGGGACCATTGCGATGTGGAACAATGCCTCTATGAGTCATCAGGCACATTGGAATGTCGAGGTTCCCATCGGTGCCGAAGGGCGGCTCAACGCGGGCTCCCGTGTGGACCTCTACGGCAGTTTGTCCGGTGGCGGCACCTTCAATCTTCATTGCCCTTTTGTGCGGACCAGCATCATCGGGAATTGGGCGGGTTTTTCCGGGAAATTGAATGTTCTGACCGATGGCGATGGTGGCGATTTGCGGGTTGGCAACAATTTGGGTTTTCCTCAAGCCGAAGTGGATCTTGGTCCATTGGTAAACGCTTATTCAATCCTATCGGGAAATCAGACCCTCGCGATCGGCGACCTCAGCGGCAATTCCACATCGGTTCTCAAAGCCACGGAAACCGGCGCATCTGCGGTTCTGGTGACATGGAAGGTGGGTTCGAGGAATTCAGGCGATGCGGTTTTCGATGGCTCGATTCGTGACAGTTCGGCAATCGCGCGGTGTGGCATCGAGAAAGTGGGCAACGGAAGATGGACATGGGCGGGAACCAACACTCACAGCGGCCCGACCAAGGTTGCCGCTGGCACGCTGCACATCACCGGCAGCAGCGCAGCTTCCGCGTTCCATGTCCTGGCAGACGCCGCGCTCGGTGGGACAGGCGGCATCACCGGAAGCGTCACATTCGATCCTGATAGTGTGATCGAACTTCTCTCCACGCCATTGGGTGTCACTGGCGATGTGATGCTCCCCGATGCTATGGTAGTGCGTTCTTCCGTGGATCCTGGTGTGGGCACCCATGTGATCGCCACATGTTCCGGAACCATCTCGGGTTCGCCGGATATCACCTTGGACTCCCCATCGACCCTGCCCTATGTCGCATCCCTCTCCACGAGCAATGGACAACTTGCGTTGGTCCTTGCTATTGAGGATGCCGATCAGGATCTGATCAAGGATATATGGGAGTTGGGTTATTATCCCTCCATTGCCACCGCAGGTCCGCTTGATGATACGGATGGTGATGGTTTCAATACCTACGCGGAGTTCCTTGCAAACACCTCACCCACAGATAACAGTTTGTTCCCACCAGGGGGAAGTCACGTGGTCCGCACTTCGGATGGAGCGGGTCTCGATGGAACTCTCTACGAGGTGGACCTGAGCGGACAATATAGTGGAGCCTTCACCACGAACGATGCGGGCAAGCGCAATTTTGTGCGACAGGATCCCACGGGCCCGAGGCATTTTTTCACAGTCCTCAAGTTCGACTTGGGATCCGTCCCAGCAAGGGCTGTGTCTTCCGCTGTCCTCAAGCTCACGATCAACAGCGGCAGCTCGGGCATCCGTGCGCGCAATGTTTCCATTTTCAATGGGGATGACGCGCTTATCACGGATTCCATTCGCTACGATGCGGCGAATCCTTTCATTGATGATGCCTATGTGCCGGAAGTGAATACCGATACGGATTTTGCTTCCGGAACCGTGACATCGCTCTTTTCATTGAACAATTCCATCGGCAGCGGAACCATCGAAGCGATTGGAACAAGTGAAATCAGTCTCTGCACGGCAATCCGCGATGCGCTTGCAACGGACCGTGTCCTGACATTGTTGCTACACGGTGGCAGCACACAATATCTTACCCAGGGCGATGAGGATCCCAGCCCCGCCAGTCATCCCTCCTTGGAGATTTTCACTGGAGGAGATCCGCTACCGGACCTCGATCAGGATGGCCTCGCCGACGCATGGGAAGCCGCCCATTTCGGCACGCTTTCCCGCGATGGACTTGGCGACATGGACTCGGATTCGACGACGGATCTCACCGAGTATCGCCTCGGATTGGATCCGAAATTGCCCACCCAGGCTTTCCGCGCCTCGGCCTCTGCGAGTGGAGCCGGACTGACGCTCACCTGGCCTTCGAAGCCCGGCCTTGTTTTTCGAATTCGCCGAACCAGTGCGCTTGCACCGCCGGACTGGGTGGAGATTGGAAACCTCACCTCAGGAGCGGGGACGACCTCGTCATTTACGGACGTGGATGCGCCGACCGGGAAGGCATTTTACCAGATTGTACTCCCTCCTTGAGATTGCAGCCTTGGATTCGGAGCGAGCGCCGGATGCGGGTTACCACAAACGGGTGACAGGGTCGGCAGGTCAAATGTGGCATTGTGAGTCCCGCCGAGCCGCAGTAGTTTGTTGCCGCTGCCGGCTTGCCGTTTGAACCCATGATCCGACGTTTTCCATTCCTCATCGCACTAGTTCATCCTCTGTGCGCCCAAATTCCTGCATTTCCCGGCGCGGAGGGATATGGTGCCTATGCAAGGGGTGGCCGGGGAGGGGATGTCTATGTCGTCACCAATCTCAACACATCGGGTGCGGGTTCGTTCCGGAATGGCATTGAAACCGTGCCAAGCGCCGGGCGCACCATCGTGTTCGCCGTCAGCGGACATATCCCCATCAACGGCCTGCGGCTCACGAGTTCGAAAGTGACCATCGCCGGTCAAACCGCGCCGGGAGATGGGGTGGGCTTGATCAATGGGACCTTCCGGATCTCAAGCGATGACGTGATTGTGAGACATCTCCGCATCCGTCACCGCCGGAGTGGCAGCGGGGGAGACTGCATCAACCTCGACAGCGGTTCGATCAACAGCGTGCTAGATTCGATCTCCATGCAGTTCTCCACCGACGAGAACTTCTCCAGTTTTGGAAGTCCTCCGGAAAATCTCACCATGCAATGGTCGCTCAACGCATGGGGACTTGTGTCGCACTCCTGTGGCGGGCTTTGGGATCAAAACCACGCGACCTGCCACCATTCGCTCTGGGCCCACAATCACACGCGGAATCCCAAGGCGCGACCCAACGGCCTGCTGGAATGGATCAACAATGTCACTTTCGATTGGAACATCGGTTTCATCATGGGGGACTCGGCGACTCCTGCTTCCTGGAAGGCGAACGTGCGAAACAGTTATTTCCTCTGTCCTCCCGGCAACCTTCGCAGCAGGGCCTTGGAGAAGGCCAATCTCGACCGCAATGGCAACCCGAATTTCTCGCTCTATCTGAACAACTGCCGTCATGACAATGATGGCGATGGGTTGCTTAACGGGACCGACAAGGGATATGGCATTGCAAGTGGCAATTATATCACACTAGCCGCGCCCGTTCCCAATACGGGTGCCATCCCGGTGACGATGGATGATCCGGTGGTTGCGTTCAAAAAAGTCGTATCCAAGGCCGGGGCCTTGCGTTTGAACATCGATCCGGCGCGTCCCTTGCGCGATGAGGTGGACACGCGCCTGATCCAGAATCTCGTCACCCAGACGCGGAACCACATTACAAGCGAGGCGAATCTGGTGGGCATCAGCAACGGCGGTATCGGAACACTCAACTCCACCCCCGCGCCGCTCGATGCCGATCGTGATGGCATGCCGGATTATCATGAGCTGTCGCTTGGCTGGAACCCGGCCGCGCAGGATCACAATACCGCCTTGGCAAACAGTGGGGGACTTCTCACCGGCACGACTTTCATGCCAGCCGGAACAGTGGCGGGTTATACGCGATTGGAAGAATATCTTCATTTCCTCGCCATCCCGCACGGCACGGTGGCGAAGAATATCGCAGGATCTCCGACCAGTGTGCAGGTGGATCTGAAGAAATTCACTTCCGGTTTTTCATCATCTCCTGTTTTCACGCTATCCAATATCGTCGGAGGAACCATTGTCCAAAGCGGCACCGGCAACAGCATCGCCACCTTCACTCCCACACTCAACTTTGTCGGCCGTGCGCGCTTTGATTTCACCGTGACAGACAGCGCCGGGCACACTTGGACTCAAACGTGTGCGCTTGTGGTGACCAATTCCGGACTGCCCCGCGACCTCGAATGGCAGGGTGGACTGAACTCCAATGCATGGGATGGCAGCACCCAAAACTGGCTGCGGAATGGCGCGGCCACTGCATTCAGTTTTGGGGATCGTGTGAGCTTTGACGATAGCGGTTCAAAGAGCCCGGCCATCAGTATCACCGGCGCGGTGAATCCCGGCAGTGTGGATGTGGATGCGGTTGGAAACTATACCTTCAGCGGCAGCGGCGATCTGATCAGCAGCGGCCCTCTCACCAAGCGTGGCACAGGCAGTCTTGTCATCAACAATACGGGAAACAACAATTTCTCCGCCATCTCGCTGGATGCTGGAACCCTTGCCCTCAATAGTTCAGGTGCTGGCGGCTTGGGGCCGATTGCCTTCAACGGCGGATCACTCAGTTTGGCTCCTGCAAGCAATTCCTCGAATTCCAATCCTTTTGAATTCATTACACAAAAATGCCCGGATATATGAATAATCATAATCGGGATTTCGGTGGATACCTGATCCAATTCCTGTTTGGTAGGGTGTCGCTTTTCCTCCAATACGGATT